>CAZGNL010000083.1:0-22824 GCA_964527475.1 uncultured Syntrophaceae bacterium | reverse complement strand
CTGCCGGCTTGCCCAGCAGTGCTCTTTATCACTTGTTTGAACGCGCATTGGTATTAAGACTCCAGACCCGATTATTCGCTTCGTCATTCCGGCGGAAGCCGGAATCCAGTTCTTCATCCGGTGAGCCTGGACCCCGGCTTTCGCCGGGGTGACGATGAAGAGACTGATGCCTCTGTTGCCGGATTTTGACCGTTCTTTGTTCTAAGTTAACACCTATGGCCTCCAAACCTCCCCCATACGTAATTCCGGGAGCTTGTACGGTTCACGGTGAACGGTCACCCCGACATTGCGAATTGTGTTGCAATCATGCGTACCTGACCGTACAATGAAACCAGAACCACAGGAGGACAATAGCTGTGGATGAACTGAAAATCTTGGCGGGTCTGGAAGGTTTTGGAAATGTGTCGGTCTGTCCCGGCGGGATTATTCACATCAACCTTCCCCACTGCAGCCTCAAGTTCACCCCCTCGGACTTTGCCAAATTTGCGGAACTCATTGCTCAAGCCGGCCTCAAGGCGGAGGCGCGCCAGGTCAGAACCGAGGGAAAGCCTCAACTCCGGATTGTAGGTCCGGGGAACGATGAAGAGCCCCCCACAGATCCGCGCGAAAATACGGAGTAACCCCGAGACCCAAGTAATCGACAAGGCCGTTCCGGAGGGGCAGGTGGTCCCCACCGCTTTGGAACGATCCAATCCAGTGCCCACCTGATCCTTCACTTGCCTTTCTTGAGCTGGAGTCTTATGATTCAGCCGTCCACGGGCGGCCCGGCACATCATGGATACGCCGGGAACCATAACGATGGAACATTCAAACAGATCTGCCCGGGTCGTGAGAAGACGGGGCCAATGGCTCACGGTCCCTGTGGCGGACACGAACAAGGTGAAATCATGAAGCGCTTTTGCTGGGTCTGTCTGATTGTCCTGATACTAATGCCGCAGATTTGTCGAGCGTCCGACAGTCCCCGAGACGCCGGCGATGTTCTGGCCACAGTCGGGGATTTCAAGATCACTCGTGAGATGGTGGATCATATTATCGGAACTATCCCGGAAGGAAATCGGGTTCCCTTCCTCACTCCGGACGGCAGAAGGAAAATTCTGGACGAAGTGATATCGTTCGTACTTTTTTCTCAGGCCGCGAAGGCCCTGGGAATCCACAACGAACCTGCTATCAAGACACGGCTGGCATACGCTCAAACTGAATACCTTGCCGGAGAAATGTTTCGTCGGCGCCTGGCCAAAGCCCAACCCGTGTCGGAGGATGAAGTCAAGGCCTATTATCGAGATCATATCTCTGAGTTCAAGCCGCCGGAGCAATTGAAGGCGGGTCACATAGTGGTCAAGACCGAATCCGAGGCCCGAAAGATCCTGGAAAGACTCAAGGCCGGCGAAGAGTTTGAAAAACTGGCCCGGACCAAGTCCATTGACCCGGCCGCGGCCCACGGGGGCAGACTTACAATGCAGGACGGCACCCACTGGATTTCTAAAGGTACCTTTGAGACATCCTTTGAACATGAACTCTTCAAGATACCCAAAGGTGAGGTCGGAGGACCGATCAAAACCCAGTTTGGATGGCACTTGCTAAAGGTGGAGGACCGCCGGCACCCGGAGACTCGCAAATTCATCCAGGTGCGCGCCATGATAAGAAAACGCTTGCAGGACCAATGGAATGCCAAGCTCCATGAGCAGGTTGCCGAGGAACTGAAGAAGAAGATCCCTGTAGTGATCAAATGATCCGAGTTCCAATTATTGGGATCGAGTGTGGAATGCAGGCAAGACGATCAGGACCACGGTACGATCAAGATTCCCCGGGCGCGAAATTGTTGCCGGAGGCTGGAAATTGACAAAGATCTTCAATCTAATAATGCTGGTCATGACCGCGCTTCTCTTGGCGTCATCGGTCAACGCTGAACAGGGCTCCGACAAAGATCCCGTGCAGACGGCATCTCCGGATTCGGAAGAGACCAAGCCGAAGCCGGAGGTAAGCCCTTCCAAGCTCTACAAGGCTGTTTCCGGGTACATGCGAGGATACCACCCGGAAGCGTCAACGGATGACTCACAGCCAAGTGGGAAGCCTAAGCAGCGTCGCCGAATCGTCCAAACCGCTCCCGCTGATGATGAGCACGCGGCCGGGACGTTTGAGAGTGAGAAGGCCCTCGCGAACTCCCGTATTCAGAAGAGAGAATGGAAGCCGGCGATAATTGCGCTGGAACGTGCCCTCAAGAGGTCTGAGGGGAGCGGTGATCCCCGTGAGATAACCAAGCTCAGAGAAATGCTCGAACAGGTTCGACTCAAAGCCGCGGGGTCCGGTTCGGAGAAGCGATCACCCATTGGGGAAACTACCAACTCCATCGGCATGAGAATGATCCTGATTCGCCCGGGATCCTTTGTGATGGGCTCCGCGTCTGCGGGAATCCGTCGCATGCAGACCCACTGGAATGTGGAAGAGGCCCTACTTAGATCTGAAAGGCCTGCGCACACTGTGCAGATCACCAGGCCGTACTTCCTTGGGCAATACGAGGTTACGGTCGGGCAGTTCAGGCGCTTTGTGGAAGAAACAGGATACCGCACGATCGCTGAAGAACAAGGTTGGGGATGGGTGTACGATGAGAAAGAGAAACACTGGGCCAAGAAACAGGGGGCATCCTGGAAGCATCCGGGACGAGACGTCTGGGACGACCATCCGGTGAATCTGGTGTGCCACAAAGACGCTGAAGCCTTTTGCCAATGGCTGAGCCGGAAGGAAGGCCGGGAATACCACTTGCCCACGGAAGCCCAGTGGGAATTTGCGGCCAGATCCGGAAAAGAAGGGGAACGATTCCCCTGGGGCCGAGCATACCCGGACGGAAAGCAACTCAATCTTGCGGATCGCCGATCTCCCATGCCGTGGGCGGATCGCACAATAGATGACGGCCACGCGGGTCCCGCGCCTGTCGGCAGCTATGAGCCGACCGACTTCTGGCTGTACGACATCATGGGCAATGTCTGGGAAATGTGTTCCGATGTTTTCAGCTCGAAAGCGTACGAGCCGGCCCGTTCCAAAGCGGTAGTGGATCCCACAGGCCCCTCACGCGGGAAAAGGAAGGTCGTAAGGGGAGGGAACTGGGCTTTCGGGGCAGGCATCGCGAGGAATGGTTTCCGTTGCGGTGTGCGGCCCAACCTGACCGTGGACGTGCTCGGTTTCCGCGTGGCGGCAGCTGCGACCGACAGTGAGTCGGTTCAGAAAAGGACCCCGGAAACCCTCTCCACCAAAGAGGCTATCAAGAGGGATGGGATAAAACGGCTCCTGACAAAGGTCAAGAACCTCATCGCGAGCGGCCGCCGTCTTGAGGCCCGGCGATTGACGGAAAAGCCGCCCACTACCGAGTCTGATGGAGAAAGGCCGATTGGTGAACCCGAGGATTTTGTGAAACAGGTCCTCAAGTCGTTGATCGATCTGACTGCTGAACAGGGCAGGCCCTCATTCAAGAATTCTCTGGAAATGGAAATGGTCCACATTCCAGCGGGCTCATTTGTTATGGGCAGTTCCGAGTCCGACATCGCGTGGGCCATGACCACGCTCAATCGGGGTACCCCCATCAATCTGGAAAACGAATACCCGTTTCACAAAGTTCGTATCTCACGGCCCTTTCTCATCTCATCCACAGAGGTTACCGTGGGGCAATTCCGGGCATTCGTAAAAGGTACCGGCTATGTTACGGACGCGGAGGACGCGGGCGGAGGACAGGTTTTCGACACTGAAGAGGCCCGCTTTGTTACAAAGGCGGGCAGCTCCTGGAAGAATCCGGGATGGTCGGTGAAGGATGATCAGCCTGTCACCATGATTTCATACAATGACGCTCAGGCCTTTGTTGAGTGGCTTTCGGCCAAGGAAAGGCTCCCTTACAAATTGCCCACGGAAGCCCAATGGGAGTATGCGGCCAGAGGCGGACTCCCGATGAATCAGTTTCCCTGGGGAGATACGCCCCCTGACGGGCGAATGGCCAACTACGCCGACAGCAACACGGATTACGAGTGGAGAGACAGAAACTCAAATGACGGTTATCGGTACGTATCCCCCGTGGCCACTTACGAACCCAATGGATTCGGGCTCTACGACATGGCGGGTAACGTCCTGGAGTGGGTAAGAGATCACTACGGGCGGGACTATTATCGGTACACACCGGAGATCGATCCTGAAGGACCCGGGCACGGTGAGAATCGCGTCACAAAGGGTGGAGAATGGACATTCGGCCCGGTAAATCTCCGTTGCGCGTTCCGGGGATGGTCCAGGCCGGACCTGGCCTTCTTCAACAGCGGGTTTCGGGCTGCCATTGAATTCGGCAGTCGCAGGAAAACGTTCCACTTTTCCAACAATTTCCTCACTCGAAAATGGGTCCCCAGGCAGGATCACAGAGATGTCGCGCGAGCGGTGGCCGCCGAGAACCGGCGCCGCGCCGCGGTCGCTCCAACCAATGATCGGCGCGCCCCAAAGATAGATGATCCAATTGTTGCCGGTCCATCCCAGAGCGGCGTCAAGATCCTCGCGTTCACTCCCAAGTCCGATGCCGCGAAAGCCGGCTTGACCATTGGTGACGTCATCATTGAATACGATGGTACTCGCAATCTCGGCGCTGAGAAACTGATCGCGCTGTCCGCAAAGACCAGCCGACGGAGAAGAAAACCAAAGCTTATTATCGTACGAGAGGGTTATCTGTATTCGGTGCGTGTGGCCCCGGGTTTCCTCGGAATCACCGTCATGGAAACCAGGGTGCGAGGCCCCTTCAAGACACGGGAAATAACGCGGCCGAGTAAACGTGACGACAAGCGCAAAAAGAGATCCAAACCATTGGATTGGACGTGATAGACCGGCATTCTTCGTGGGTTATAGCAGTTGCCAAAAGTTCTGTCCGGTTTGCATCGGTCGCGGGGATTTGCCCAATGTGCGGGAATCACCTTTCAATCAGACAGAACCATTGGCAACTGCTATACAAGCAATACACCAGCCAACTGCATCCGCTCATCTTTGTTCGTAATCGTTCACCGGGCTTGAAGCGGTTCTGCGCCCGGTGAGAATGGAGGGGGAGACTCATCTCCCCCTCCAAACCTCCCCCATACGTAATTCCGGGAGCTTGTACGGTTCACGGTGAACGGTTACCTTTGTTCCTACCGTCTCTGTTCACCTGAGCGCATGCTGTGATTTTTCAGGCAATTGATTTTGCACTTGAGGTGACCTAACCACTTCTCGCAATAATTTAGATCTTTGGCGTCCTTGTCGGACGCTCTTACGACGGAAAACAAGTCCGTAACGCGCTCCATCTGATTTTTCAGCATCTTCACCGCGCCTTGGGTATTCTGTCTTTGGTGGGTGTCCCAGGGGGTTTGAACGTCAGCATAACTTGGGGCCAGGGATTCCGCGATCTCGGCACGTCCCAGGATATTTGCCAGTGCAAGCGCGGAATACTCCCCTGCTTCTTGATGGACGTCAGCCCCCATTTTCAGCAGCATCTTGACTTCCTTGGCGTCGCCGCGGGATGCTGCGCGATGCAACGACGATCTAAGTGTAGTCACACCAAGTGTTTTCTCCAGCGAATCATAAGAAGGATATTGATGGAGGGCCAGAGCATCTTGACCCAATGACAGCGAGCGGCCATGTTTCTTACGATATTGCCTCAACTTCTTGGTCAATGTTTCCTTTTCTTTTCGGATCTTCCTTTTCGTGTCCGCCATACGACCCGTTGATCGGGTCAATTCCTTCCGGCAGTTCTCTCGCCTCTCGGCTGCCTTAGTCCTCTTTTTCTTTATTTCTTTTTCCTCTTTGGCTATTTTCTTACGGAGTCTTCTCTTAAGAATGGAATCTCCACGACCAGAGTCTTCCTGATCGATCATTTCGCTGATTTTGCTCTGCCACGCAGCAAACCCTCCAAATGCCCTTATGCACTTCCTGTGCCGCCTCAATTCCGCCGCGTTTTGCCTGAGTGTCTTCCGAAGGTCGGCCATTCTCTGCGACGCGTCCTCGACTTCGTTGGAATGTTTCTTCATTGCACTTACTCGGCCTGCAACTGGATCGGTCTCTTCGGTCCCGGTCGGTTCCGGCATGGAACATGAACACAATTTCGCGGAATCGAGTCGTGAACTTTCTTCCAATCTCCGGACGGCCAGCCCTAATTCACCGATGCTCAATTTGAGCAATGCTGCCTGGCCCTTGGGCAAACCTCGTGATATTGGGGTCTCGCGCTTGTGGTCAGCCGCATAGGCATTGAAAATCCCGCTCACCGCCAGGTACGAAACCACCAGCACGAAAATCGTAAAGGTTGTGCGCTTCATGAAACCTCCTGAATATCACTGGCTCATTAAATCCTATTTTAACGTACTTAGGCCTCATTAGTCAAGCCTATCATCAATATTCCAGCAACTATCCACTTACGCGGGGGCACTGACAGGATGTCATTGCGAGCGCAGCGAAGCAATCTCCTGCACACCAGGTATGGGGACTGCTTCGTCGTTTCACTCCTCGCAATGACACACGCGATGAGAGGATCTGCCCCACGAAAACTGAATGGTTGCCTTGCTATAACAAGTAAATTCTCGGGGCCTACGATGGGGGATGCTCGAAGGGGACATGGTCTCATGTGCGTTGACTTAGTACAAAAAGCGGTCAAAACCCCGGCAACAGTGGCATCCCAGATGTGCTGGTTTCTTCATCGCCACCCCGGCGAAAGCCGGGGTCCAGGCTCCTATCAAAAAGACTGGATTCCGGCTTGCGCCGGAATGACGGATAGACGAGGCGGTCTGGGCCTCTTAGGTTAACGCATATCTTCGAATCCATGCGCAGCAAGCGCGCTCTTAATGCGTATGTCCGAGGCGAAGCCACGGACCAGTAAACAACGGAAAGGACTTTCATGCTTCGTTGTGCCTTTGTTTCTAGGCATGTAAGCTATTATCAGGCGGACTTTCTCCTGAAGTGGTCATGGACCTGCTCCATGAAAGCTTCCACGCGGCTTGTCTCGTTGGTTTTCTTGAGGCCTTCATATATCAGGGTGAGCATCGGGACTCCGGGGCCCTCTTTCAGCGCCCTTGAGAGGGCGGCTGTTATCACTGTTCCGTAAGCGCAGTTGAGGGTCATTAGATTCAGAACGCCGTCCGCTCCCATCTCCAGATCCCGCATGGTGGTTGCAATGGGCGCTGTGATCCCGCCCGGAAGGCGAGTGTCGACATGGCGAGCGGCTGCTTTCCACATGTTGAGCCCGAGCAGGTCCGTAGGGGAATTCTGAACCCTCCGCGCGCCGGGGCCGCACTTGACCTTGAACTCCGAGACCAGCATGAACAAATAGAGTAGTGTGCTGTGGGCCGCCTCACGGGAACGACCATTCAAGAGGCTCCACACCAGGTCCTTCATCGCCCGGATTTTGAAACTGTCCGCGAATGACGGCGGCGCCCAGAGCAATCCTCCCAGGTTTTCCACCGTCCCATACACGTCGTTGTTGGCGAACGGAACCACTCGGGTGTAGTAATCCCCGGTCACGGAGACCACCGGTCTGGAAGCGGTTTCATCGATCGGGACAGCGTATAGATCGTGAAGGGCTTCCTCCATGCCTTCATGGACCCGGTCTATGCACAGGGCCTGGAAAAGCTTGTCCTTGCCTTGCCTGAAAGCGCTATCGAGCAACGCTCGATCCCGGACCAGAGGCCGGGTCCGAAAGTAAAGGCTCGTGAGAAGATCAAAGGCGTTCAATCCTTCCCACACCTTGAGCAGCGCTCGCCCCGTGTTAGTGGGCGACAGCCCGAAGGATTCGAACACCTGTTCCGGCTCCGAGACAACGCAGATCGAGTACCCGAGGCGGCGGCGCACCTTTTCCATATAGAGTGGATATTGCGCAATTCGGCACGCGTCCACTCCGATAATGTAGAAGACAGACCGCTCAGCCCTGTGGAGCGGCCGGCTTCGGGCCAGTTTGAGATAATCCCCGAGCATCAAGGCATATGGAAAGCACTCCCCGCCGACCATGTGGCGGCGTCCCAGTAGGTCGGACTCCTGATCCGGCGGAGGCAGCACCTTAGCCTCAATTCCCACGGACTGGGCCGCGGCGGCGAAGCCGTAGGATTGATCGCCCATGAAGGGAATGCAGAGCTCTTCCGCTCGACCGGACCCTTTGGCGCCTGATCCGGAACCGGGCTGAACGGCCTTTTCCTGAATCCCGCGAGGGGCGGACCGAACCGCATCGTCCCGCTGGATACCCCCCAGATGCAGCTTCTTGACCTGCTTGATACGTTCCAGAAATGCCTCGATCCTGGTTACTATACCCGCTCTGGAGGTGAGTTCATCCATTTCCAGTACCAGCAAAGGCTTTCCTTGGAGAGCATCCTCAATGTGGCGCAGGGTGAACGGATCAGGACCGCACCCGAAAAAAGTAATCAGAATGGGAAACAGCCTGCTATTACCCGCTATCTCACGGGCGATCCGGATCATGTTTCCCTGGTGTTTCCAGGACACTTCCGGCTGCTCGCCTCCCCGTGGCAGCGGTAAGAGATCCGCGGGCACGGCTGGAATTCCGAGTCTTTGGAACAGGCTGCCTAGATTCATGTTCAGAAAAGAATCGGCATTGTGATATGGCTTGCCCAGTACCACAACAGCCTGTTCTTGCTCGCCAAGAGAATTCAAGAATCGGCGCCCTTCACCCCTGAGCCTGTCCTTGAATCGGGCGAGTTCCTTCATCCCCGCGTTCAAGGCCTCTTCAGCTTTCCCGGGACGAATGCCCAGAGTGCCTGCAAAACGGACATGCTCTCTCTTGAACGAATCCGGGTCCAATACGTGGCTGATGATCGGCTCTTTCCATTCCAGATCAAAAGATCCCTTGAAAAATTGGGAGGAAGCCTGGATGTAAGGGCAATAGGTGCGCGGCTTTCCATCACCTGTTACCGGGGGTTCGCTGAGGATCGCCGGATGAAACAGGGTCGTGATTCCGGAATCCACCAGATCCGCTATTTGTCCTGCCATTGCCTTGATCGGTAGGCACGTTTCAACCTTGAGAAAGCGGGAACCCTTTTCAAACTGGCGTCTGTCCGGTGGAGGCGGCAGAACAAGTGTAATGCCCAGCTCCCGGCAGAACGTCTTCCAAAAAGGAAACCACTCGTAAAACTGTGGGGACCTGATCATTCCGAAGCTGATGGCGCCTTCTGTTTCTTGCTCTGAAATGGTGTTCAGAAGTCGGGTCCTGAACCGGAATGGATCGTGACGGCCGGACCGGGCGGGCTTACCGTGCTCAATCTCCCAGCGATCACAAAGGCCGCCGTGGAAGACAATGCGGTCGCCCGGGCGGTACTTGTCGATCAGACAATTGTTGGCGCACCCTTGGCACGTGAACTGATCCTTGGGGATGCGCTTCAGATTGCAATCTATCACTTCGCGCTTCTTCGGCATCAGATCGCCGGCAATGAACGCGCCCAGCGCCTTCAAAGCAGCGCCAAGGGCCCCGGAAACTCTGAAGAAGTCGGGGATGCGCAAGTTTTTGCCTGTTTGGTGTTCAAACGCGGCTCTCACAGCCGGGGTCGCGGCCACGCCGCCCAAGAAGAGAACCTTGTTTCCGAGAGGTTTTCTGTTGGCGACCCTTTCAAGGTAGTTCTGCACAATACTTATGCACACACCCGCGGCAAGATCCTCGGTGGAGGCCCCGGTGTTCTGGTGATGGATCAGGTCCGATTCCATGAATACGGTGCAGCGAGTTCCCAGGTCGGCCGGCGCTCGCGACGCGAACGCGGTATCAGAGAAGACCTTACCCATGGACAGGCCCAACCGCTCCCCCTGTTCCATAAGAAAGCTCCCCGTACCGGCCGCGCAGACCCGATTCATCTCAAAATCCTTGAGCACACGGTTTTCCAGTGATATCCACTTTGAATCCTGTCCTCCGATCTCCACAACCGTATCCACCTCACGGTCGAAACTCAAAGCGGCCTCGGCTTGAGCCGTGATTTCATTTACAATCATCTCCGCGTCCAAGAGGCTGCCCGTGAGGTATCTCCCGCTGCCTGTGACCGAAATGATCTCCGGAATCTCATGGTCCAGGGTAATGGACTTGAGCACCTCTTCCATGATCTGAAGTGGCCGCGATCTCGAAAGGCGATAATCCTCCTTGAGGATTCGACCTGTCGCGTCGATCAGCACCCCTTTTACGGAAACCGAACCCACGTCCAGACCTATGATTAACGGTCGCTGAAGCTTTTCGCAGGCGCCGACCTTCCCCGTAGGAGCGGGGTCGGTGTTCCGATCGGCATTGAGGGGGGCAAGGCACGACCGTGATGCGGGAACCTCAAGCGCTCCTATGGCCCTTCTCTTCAAGGTTTCCAGGCTCAATGCAGGGATCGGTTCTTCTCGGGACGCCAGAATCGCACACCCAAGTGCGCCCAGAACCGTAAAATGCTCGGGAATCGTGATCTGCTCCGGGGGAAGATCCAAGATGGAGTGAAATGCTCGAACTACGGCTTGATTCATCATTACACCGCCCTGGAGCGAGACCATGGGGTCCATAGAGTCGCCTCTGACGAGTGTGGCCATATAGTTCCTTGCCAAAGCAAAGGCAAGTCCGAGAAGCAGATCGGGCAATGGGGTCCCGTCCTGGGCCTTGTGAATCATGTCGGTCTTGGCGAATACCGCGCAACGGCCGGCGATCGGAGTGGGCCGAGTGCTCTGGAGCGCGGTCGGCCCGATAGACTCCACCGGGATTCCGAGCCTGCTCGCCTGCTCATCAAGGAACGCCCCTGTCCCCGCTGCACAGATTTCGTTCATACGAAAGGATTGAATCCGCACCTTGTCATCAGATCCGGTCGGCTCCAGCTTGATGAATTTGGAATCCTGGCCCCCGATCTCAATCACGGTTCTGACTCGGGGATCTTGCCGGTGAACACCGGTTGCATGCGCGGTTATCTCGTTTATGGCCGGAATCCCCAACGCGTCGCGCAGAAACTCCCGAGCGCTCCCGGTCACGAGCGCGGATTGCAGTGGCAGATCCCTTCCCGTGGCATCCATGAGATCTTCCACCGCGCGAATCAACGTCTCCAGCGGACGGCCCCTTGTCCGGCGGTAGACCGTGATAGGCTCGTCAGACTTCTCGCCCAACAAAAAAAGGTTGAGGCTTACGGATCCACAGTCAATTCCGAGGCGTTTTCCCATGATCAAGCGCGCCTCCAAAGACATGCTCTGTTCGTGGACAATTCCGTGAGGTCAATTCTCAAACAAGTGTTGCGCTCGCTTCATCCCGGCGCGAGGCCGTCAATCCCCCGTTTCCTGTGCTCCGGGCCCGGAACG
This sequence comes from uncultured Syntrophaceae bacterium, assembly GCA_964527475.1. Lineage (GTDB taxonomy): Bacteria > Desulfobacterota > Desulfomonilia > Desulfomonilales > Desulfomonilaceae > CAZGNL01. Next base: position 11,547 of record CAZGNL010000083.1, on the reverse strand, counting down.
CCCGCGGACCCCGGACTAAAGAGCCCGCATGGACTCAGGTCGAAGCGCCTGTTCATCACGGGCCTGAAGGACGCTCTCTATCGCGGCAAGGATCTCTTCCTTATCTTGCGGAAGAGTCGCCTTTACCGGCAAATAGTTCGACGCGTGGTTTGACCTGAATGCACAGTTTGTAAACGATGATTGGGAGATCATTATTCTGAGCTCGTCTATGAGACCGAACGGGTCAGGAAGCACAAACCGGCCTTCCACATGATCTTTGTGAAGCTTTGTACCCGGCACGAGCATGACGCTCAAAGCGCCGACATAATCCGGATCCATTTGGGTAAGGATTTCCGCGGTCGCTTGAGCATGCCGGCGACTTCCTTCAACTCCCCCTATTCCCAAGAGAACCGTGACCGAAACAATGATACCCGCCTGTTTCACGCGTTGCGCGGCTTCAACCATCTGCTCAAACGTCGCTCCCTTGCGGATACTCTTCAAGAGATCTCTGTCTCCGGTCTCAACGCCCAGGTAAACGATCCCGAGGTTGAGGGATCTCAGGTCCCTGAGTTCGTCGAGTGATTTGTTCAGAATATCGTGCGCGCCGGCATAGATTCCGATTCTCTCCACGGACGGAACATATTCGTTAACCGCCTCAAGGATTTCTTTGAGTCGCTTCTGAGGAATGCAGAGCGCGTCTCCATCCGCGAGAAAGACGCGCTTTACGGGGCCCATGTGCCGTGCATCCTCCAGGTCCTCTTTGATATCCTGCATGCTGCGTATCTTGAAAGATTTTTCCAAATAGCTGCCGCAAAAAGTGCAGTCTCCGTGGCGGCAGCCGAGAGTAGCCTGAATTATCAGGCTTTGCGCTTCACTTGGAGGTCTGTATACCTGTCCTATGTATTTCAATCCGTACTCCTTGCGTTACGAAACAGGCTCCTAGCGATAGTCGATGCCCTTGCGAACAAATTCTTCGAATGCTCTTCGTGCTTCGGGTATCGCGCCGCCGTCAGCCCTCATAAGAACATAATAGAGGTAAGCGTCTCCTTCTACAAGGTACAGGATTTGTCGTCTGGGAACTACCGGTCCGTAGAGGGCCGGAGTAGGTTTTCCCGTGACAGGATCAGAGATGGTTACTTGTTTCCATCCCGGAGGAACCTCCTCAGGGGGGATTTCTTTCTCCAGTCTCTTTCTTCTTCGTACGGATTTCTCGGCGAAGATCACTCTGTACGCGGTTTTTCCTCCCACCTTGACATACTGCTCGTTGTCGTCGCGGCGTATGGGCACGCCTCCTGGAAAGATCGTTCCGTAGTGAATAGCCAAATTGTCCAGGCGTCGAGAAATTTTGGCCTTCCGGACTTCTATGAAGACCTTGTCCTCTTGATCTCCGAACCTCAGTGTCGAATCATCCTGATAAATCTGTGGATAGGGATCCACAAGAACTTCATCGATGCCTCGGGTGTAGAGGCATCCGGCCGGCAAGCCCGAAACCACGAACACGAACACAAGCATGTAATTGAGTCTTACTGTCGGGAAGGGGTTCAACATTGGCGTTCTTATAGCGGCGGCGACCCCGGAGTATTCCTTCACGAGGGGCTGAAAGAGCAACCGACGTTTGTTTTGGTCTTTGCGGGGAGTCTCGGAGAAGGATCGGAAAGGAAGACTCCCACACAATGCTCTTCCCCGGCCGATCCCACGCCGGCCACTGCTTGATCCAGGTCACTTGTCCGGTGGAGAGGTCTATTTCCGGATATAGTCCCCTAAATTCAGTCTCTTGCTGATGTCGGGAAGCGCAATACCGGAGAAGTCCACCTTTGTGTCATCCGATTTGCGGTCAGTCTTGACGTCAAGCATCAACGCATCACGTCGAGTTTTCCTGAGCGCTTGGTCCGAAGGTTTCTTGCTGATCGCCTCAGTCAAGTCATCAATGGCCTGAGAAAGATTCCTACGGTAACCGATCCGCAATCGGGCCAGACCTCGTAGCTCATAAAGCTTACCCTTCTCCGGCTCTGCTCGCAAGGCTTCGCTGTAACTGTGCACCGCGTCTTCGTAGTTCTTCCCAAGGTGACGCGCTACAGCCCTGAACATGTGGGCATCTGCATCTCTCTTATGGTACTTGAGCACATCCACGAAATCAGCGATAGCTTTCTGAAGGAAACTGGTCTGTTTCACGCTACCCGGTTTCTCGGCCAATGCCAACGAAACGTGGGCCAGGCCGCGATTGAAGTAGATTTTTTCCATTTCCTCGGCCAGGGCCGTGGAATCAGCAAGTTTTGAGCGGAAGTCTTCACCGATATCGTAGACTTTCACAGCTTTCTCGAATTTGCCCTTTTCATGAAGCCCAACAGCTTCCGCCATCCGCTGTCGCACACATTTCCCCACATCAAGGCGGACATCTTCCTTTGCCGCGGCAGAAAAGGAATTCCCCTCCGAATCATAGAAAGTTATCGTAAGCCTCTGAGAAGCATCCGTAGACGATCGCAGCAGCATTTCGGGGACTTCGATCTTCATGAACCGGGGCGCGTTGGGATCGCTCAAGTTGGGGATTTCGGCCGAATCTATCGCCTCCCCGAGAAGCAACCGCCTTTCTCCGCTTTCAGTGAGTCGGACAAGGGCCACCTCCATCCGAGTAGGCTTCATGTCGGCCGAAAAAGCCAGCTTGAGATAGACCTCTTGCATTGGGCATAAATCCAGGATGGGTTTTTCAGAATCAGGCGATTCGGTGATCTCGATGTCTGTTACGCTCCCCTTTGCCCCACGGAAGTTCACGTTGGCGTTTGCGTTGTCGAACTTCAGCGTCTTGTACAGTGGCGAAAAGCTGAACCCGGCCTTTCCGGGTGTCAGCCGACAGGATTCTTCTCTTGGAAATAGAATGGAGAAACGGCCCTTTCTGTCCGACCTGGTCCGACCAAACTCTTTTTCCCCTTCAAAGTCCGTAAGCACCAGATCTACCCCGGGAACCGCGCCGTGGCCGGTGGTCACAGCACCCGTTATGGTGTAATCGACCCTGAAAGGCACTTTGGCTACCAGAACGTTCCACTTGACCTTTTTCCCTTTCCGCTTCTTCTTCGAAACCCTGAAGACCAGTTTCGCCTCGTATTTCCCGGATTTGAGCTTCTTGGTCAGTCTGCCGCCTTTGCCCAATTTGATCCGTTTCTTCTTCTTTCCTTTGAATATTTCCCAAATCAGATTTCCCCGCGGCGGACTCGAGCCGTCCTTCTGCTTGGCCTCAACTGCAAACACGACTTTTTCACCTACGGGGTAGACCTGGTTCTTCAGTGGAGAGGTGATCCGGAGACTCGCCCGGGCTGCGGCCGCTCCCGGATCTTTAGCGGATCCTTTTTTCGACTGAGGACCGAAAGTGAGTACATCTCGCAGGGGCTGGGGTACCTTTTTCCCGACCAATGCCTCGGGGTCGCAACCGGCGAGGATCACAAGACTAAACACTAGGGCAATTTTCACAAGGTGTCGTGACAACATGACATAGGGCTCCAAGCTTCCGCGCCGGAGGTCTGCGATACTCTGTTCCAGCAGAGGCAGACGCCGGGACGCAGAGATGGCGTAAAAGTTTCTACCTGTTGTTCGCTCACAAAGATATTCGCAATGCATGCCACCGGTGAGCTGAACCATTCACCGAGCATCTGCGCCCAGATGCCTGTTCATTCTCCGGGCCCGGGAATTCACCGCTTATGTCCATCCCTTTCTTGGGGGCGCTCTACCGCCGACAGAGCTTGCTCCACCCGGCTCCCCCCCCCCACTTGCACGGTCAAAGCTTTCGATTCCAGCGCGCTCCCGAAAGCATAGGTGTAGCCCCAGCCCGTTTCGAGGACTATTCACGTATGCTGAGATTACACTCTTTTTCAACCCAGCGTCAAGACGTCGTGAGCAGATGTGCGAATCGAATGCGCGTTCAAATCTGTTACGTGTGGTCATGCACGGGCCATCAGTGAGCGCCCCCCTACCCACGTTGAAAAAGGGGATTAGGGGGACGCTCCGTTGAACCGTATGCCCAATCGTGTTACTTCTTTGGAAGCGCACCAGCATAAGTAGTGACGGGATGAACAATGGAGATTACGGTAATAGGTGGAGGTCTGGCCGGGGCTGAGGCCACTTGGCAGCTAGCGCGTAGGGGGGTGCGCGTGTGCCTTGTGGAGATGAAGCCGGTGCGTTATTCGCCGGCTCATTCATCGCCTGATCTGGGAGAACTGGTTTGTTCAAACTCCCTGAGGTCAGCTTCCATCAACTCCGCGGTAGGCCTGCTCAAGGAAGAGATGCGAATAATGGATTCGCTGATCATGAAGGCAGCCGATGCCACCTCTGTGCCCGCGGGCAAGGCGCTGGCGGTTGATCGAGACCTTTTCGCGGCCTTCATTACTCGACAGCTCTCCCAGAACCGTCTCGTGCACCTGGATCGCGCTGAAATCACGAGCATTCCCTCGCAAGACAAAGGGCCGACAATAATTGCAACAGGGCCGCTCACCTCGGACAGCCTTACACGGGACATAGTCAGAGTTTTGGGCGCTCAAGGCTTATCTTTCTACGATGCAATTGCTCCGATAGTGACTGAGGATTCGCTCGACATGAGTCGGTTGTTCCGCGCTTCCCGGTACGACCACGGTGAGGGTGACTATCTCAACGCTCCCATGGATGAGCCCACCTATCGACGATTTGTAGCGGAGATCCTGTCGGCTCAGACCGTCAATCCCCATCCCTTTGAGACGATCCCTCACTTCGAAGGATGTCTTCCGGTCGAGGAGATGGCGCGCCGCGGACCGGACACCTTGGCCTTTGGTCCCATGAAACCGGTCGGCCTCACGGATCCGCACACGGGCAAGCGTCCGTTTGCCGTAATTCAATTGAGGTCTGAGAACCGGGAACGCACCCTATATAACCTGGTCGGTTTTCAGACCAAGATGACGCACAGCGACCAGGAACGCGTGTTCCGGATGATCCCGGGGCTGGAGAAAGCTACTTTCGCGCGTTTGGGTTCCATTCACCGAAACACGTACCTGGACGCACCGGGGGTTCTAGATGAGTTTTCCCGGGCGCGCGCACTTCCCACGGTTTTCTTTGCAGGCCAGATCACCGGAGTAGAAGGTTACGTGGAATCGACCGCGTCAGGCATTGTAGTGGGGTTAATGGCCGGGCTGCTTTTGGCAGGGATAACTCCTCCCATTCCTCCCTCGGCCACTGCCATAGGCGGTCTGCTGAAGCACACCCGGGACAAGCCCGCCAAGATCTACGAACCCATGAACGTGAATTTCGGCATTATCGATCCGCCCCCGCGAGGAACGCCGAAGAAGATGAGAAAAGAGGTAGTTGCCCGGCGCGCTCTGGACACAATTCGAGAGTGGAAAGACCTGATGAATTCTGCATGGAGTGAAATTGAACCGTCAGAAAGGTGAGGGACTGATCAGGAATGTCATTCGCCGGCACCCAAGCTCAGAACACAAGGTTCACAGTCAGGCCCACCACCCCGTAATTTTGCTCCGTGAACAATTTGAACGCGCGACGCGTTCCAGGGTTGTTTTCTATCCCGATGGCGTGTCCCTGCAATTCCTGGTACCGGTACCGTCCGTACGCACCCAGTCGAAAATTTGAGATCAATGTTGCTGTGCCCTCAAAATTCACTTCCACTTGACCACCGCTGTCCAGGGTCCCTGTGTATTGTACGTAGTCGTCGCGGTTCTGCACGATACTGAAAATCTCCTGACGCATGAACCAGGAACCGGTCACCTCACACCGAGCCTTCCACCAGGGGAAGAACAGGGCTGTTTGCAGGCCGAAAAAAGGCACGTGGTTGTTGAACTCGTCTCGCATAAAGGCCGGGTCGGCTTGGCCGCCCGTGGGAACACCCACGTAGTCCCAGAACTCTTCCCGGTATCCCCCCACCGCGCTGAAACGATAACCACCCCCGCGAGACAGGTGAACAAGACCCGCTATTTCCCATGATTTGAGATCAGGAGTTACATCCCACGGGAGCTTGGCATTGCTTGCATCGGGAAATTCAGTGCTCCGGTCATTAGCGGTCGGATATTCCCAGACACTTATGTACCCCCCAATTCGTCCTGAAAAGAATGGTACAGGAGACACTTCACCCGTTGCGCCCATGACGATGATGGATGGACCATGATCCACCCGATAGTCGAATTTCGGGTCGGCCACCTCCTGGGAACTGCCTTTCAGCGTCTGCTGTCCGAGCAGATAACCCATTCTGATTTCGGAATCCAAGCCAAGGTTGAACGGCAGCGACTGAGCATGGAGCGATGAAACCATTCCGAGCACTGCCACCACTACAACGGAAGATCTTACCAGAAAATCTCTCACATTCCCTTTCCAACGAACATCAATGTCAAGATTAGGCGAGCCAAGTATAACCCGACAGAGTACGAAAAGGAAACAGTTTTCGCGCCGAGTGGTAAGGCCGCAGTTTCGCGTGGCTGATCTTCTCATTGAGCATGTCATTGCGAGGTGTGAAACAGCGAAGCATAGATGTCCCTTTCTCTCGTTCTCAGGCTCTGCCTGGGAATGCATACCGGGTGGCTCCGCCATGCACAGATCGTGGCACGATTTCCGTGTCTTTCCAGGTTCTGATACACCTTCCATGCTACGCCCCTACGCGCGGGCCTCGGCGCGTTTCCGACATTTTTATGCTTCGTTGTGCCTTTGTTTCTAGGCATGAAAGTTCGCATTACCGGAGTCCTTCGGATGACTGAATGGTGAGGCCCTGTGTTGCCTCATCGACCGGCAGCCTCCATTTTCAATTCAAAGAAGTCACCGGTTCGTGGAGGTTGCATTGGCGTCCAGGTGGAAATTCGGATAAGATCGTACGAACCATCGGCGGAGCAAAGGTAGTGGAAAGAACATGACAACACTGGAGCTTCCGGAACGAAAGATCTACAGTGTCTCGGAGCTTACCAAACAGATAAGAGATCTTCTTGAGACTGAATATCCATCAGTTTGGGTAAAGGGCGAGGTTTCCAATTTCCATGCAGCGCCATCGGGTCATCTCTATTTCACGTTAAAGGACGAATCGTCTCAGATCCGTTGTGTCATGTTCCGCTTGCAGAGCCGCTTTCTGAAGTTCAAGCCGGAAGACGGACTGCAAATAGTGGCCTGGGGACGACTGTCGGTCTACAGTCCCAGGGGCGAATACCAATTGATTCTCGACACTATGGAACCCCTTGGAATGGGCGGCTTGATGCTGGCCTTCGAGCAGCTCAAGGACAATCTGACCGCGGAAGGACTCTTTGACGAGGACCGAAGAAAGCCCCTACCCCGATTTCCCAACCTGGTGGGTCTGGTAACTTCACCCAGAGGCGCGGCTGTTCGAGACATGATCCGCATCATTGGTCGCCGATCACCCGGAACCAACATCCTGGTGAGTCCGACTAAAGTTCAAGGAGACCAGGCGCCTGAGCAGATAGTGGCGGCGCTCGAACGCCTGTGCCGCGCAGAGGGGGTGGAAGTCACTATTATCGGTCGTGGAGGCGGCTCGATAGAGGATCTCTGGGCCTTCAACGATGAGAGGGTGGTTAGAGCGGTGGCCGCGTGTCCGCTGCCGATCGTGAGCGCAGTGGGGCATGAAACCGATTTCACCCTGACCGACTTTGCCGCGGACGTACGCGCATCAACTCCCTCGGCCGCCGCGGAGCTGGTCGTTCCTGACAGACGGGATCTTCAAGAAACCGTAATTCAGTGGACCGCGCGAATGAGGGCCGCTATGGCCCGCTCCCTGGACAGGGCCAACAGCAATCTCAGCGAAACGTTGGCCGGACTCCTCGATCCTCGACGCGGAATCCAGGATCGTCGCCTCAGGCTGGACGACCTCAGCATGCGCCTGAGCAACGCCATGCGACAAAGACTCGTTACCTTACGGGAGGACGCGCGGGGAACGGTTGCCCGACTAAGGCCTGAGCACCTCAATCGGGCTGTGAGCCAGGGATACGAGCAGTGGGAAAGCCTCTTCAACCGACTGGCCGTGTCCAGCCGCAACGGGTTGAAAGAGACAAGGAGCACCGTGGAAAGCCTGGTTTCCAGACTCGATGGTTTGAGTCCTTCCGAGGTTCTTGCCAGAGGCTATTCCATTACCTTCAGATCTGACACGAGGGCGGTGATTCGTGATTCCACCTCCGTTGAAATTGGCGAAGACCTTAGAGTTCGATTTCATCGTGGTGAGCTGTCATGCCGGGTGACCGATAGGCGAGATGAAGAGCAATAAGCGTGATCAAGGTAACGGGTCACCGGGCTTGAAGCGGTTCTGCGCCCGGTGAGAATGGAGGGGGAGACTCATCTCCCCCTCCAAACCTCCCCCATACGTAATTCCGGGAGCTTGTACGGTTCACGGTGAACGGTTACTGATCAAGGCTCTTGCAGAAAGGAATCGGAATTTCTATGAATCATCGAATCAATCCTGGGGATCTGCTGCCTTTTCTGAACACTGTGTCAAAACAGGCCGGAGACACCTTGCGCTCATATTTCCGCGGGCAATTCAGCGTGGATCGTAAGAATCCTGGAGAGAAATCAATAGACATTGTCACCGATGCTGATCGCGCTTCCGAGGAGATCATCCTTGAAGCCATCCGAAAGGAATTCCCCGATCATGACATACTTGCAGAGGAGACGCTCACCGAAAAAACCGGATCGCCATGGATGTGGCTCGTGGATCCTCTGGACGGCACCATAAACTTCGCGCACGGTATTCCCTTTTTCGCTGTGTCGATCGCGCTGATGGAACACGGGACCGTGATAGGGGGAATGATTCACGATCCGGTTCATGAAGAGAGCTTTTGGGCATTTCGCGGTCATGGGGCATTCCTGAACGGAGATCCAATACAAGTGTCGACAAGTGATCGTCTTAACCGATCGATTGTTGCGACCGGTTTTCCCTACGATCGGGCCACATCCTCCAATAACAACGTGGCCGAATTTTCACGAGTTGTCACCCGGGTGCAGGGGATACGGAGGGGGGGGTCCGCTGCAATGGATCTGGCCTATGTTTCGTGCGGGCGTATTGATGGATTCTGGGAATTGAAACTCAACCCGTGGGACATGGGCGCTGGTATGCTCCTTGTAGAGGAAGCCGGCGGAAGGACATCAGATGAAATTGGAAAACCGACCGATCCTTACACCAAATACATTGTAGCCTCGAACAGCCTCATTCACGACCTTCTGTTGGAACTACTGACCGTGAAGGAATGACCGGGTGGTTCAGAGTTTCAGAATCGCTGAGAACAGCGCCCCGTGCTCGATTGCCGGCCGTCCTTGACATAGCGGAATTCTGCTGATAACATCCGGAATCTGACGCGGGGTGGAGCAGTCAGGTAGCTCGTTGGGCTCATAACCCAAAGGTCGGAGGTTCAAATCCTCCCCCCGCTACCATGTAAAACAAGGGCTTAGGCAAATCGCCTAAGTCCTTTGTTGCGTTCCGGGCATTATTTGGGCTACAGTGATTTGCAGGGTTTATAGCAGTTGCCAAGAGTTCTGTCCGAATACCCTCGCACTGCTGGGCAAGCCGGCAGTGGCGCCCGACACCCAATCGGAATTTACTTTTGGCAACGGCTATGGCATGGCCGAGCCTTCGGCTGCCTCGTGATGATTTCAAGACCGATGGAGTAGAGTGGAAAATGATGAGAAATGGCAAATGGATCGGAACTTTTTTTGTCGGCTTTTTGTTGGTGCTCGCTGCGACGCACCCTGTATTGGCAGGTGAGGGTCCCGGCCCACTCCTTGAGGGTTCCGGCGATTATCCATGGTGGATGTGGCCGCTTGTTCTTCTGATTGTCACTTTCATTATGGGTATTGGCGCGGTCCTCGGGGGCGTGGGAGGCGGCGTGCTCTTTGTCCCAATCATCAGCGGTTTCTTCCCGTTTCATCTGGATTTCGTCCGAGGAACGGGACTGCTTGTGGCTCTGTCCGGGGCACTTGCGGCAGGTCCAGGGCTACTGAAGATGAATCTTGCCAGCCTCAGGCTGGCGATGCCTGTGGCGCTCATTGCCTCGACATTTGCGATCATAGGGGCCATGGTGGGCCTTGCCCTGCCGACAGACGTCGTGCAGATTTCCCTTGGAGTCACGATCATAGGTATCTGTATCCTGATGCTGACCGCGAAGAAATCCGAATTGCCCGATGTCCCGAAAGCTGACAAATTGGCTTCGATCTTGCGGATTTACGGGGTTTACCAGGAGGCGAGCACAGGTCAGGTGATCGACTGGAAAATACACCGGACCCCGCTGGGCCTGGCTCTGTTCGTGATTATTGGGCTCATGGCCGGAATGTTCGGTCTCGGGGCCGGTTGGGCGAATGTTCCCGTGCTAAATCTCTTGATGGGAGCGCCTCTTAAGATCAGCGTGGCGACGAGCAAGTTCCTCCTTTCCATTACGGACACTTCCGCGGCCTGGATCTATTTGAACAAGGGTTGCGTTATTCCGATGATGGTAGTCCCTTCCCTGGTTGGGATTATGATGGGCTCTTTCGTTGGAGTGAGGTTGCTGAAAGTCACCAAGCCTGGTGTGGTCCGCTGGATCGTCATCGGCATGCTGGGTTTTGCAGGGGTGAAGGCTCTCACCAAAGGACTGGGGTTCTAGGGAACCCAGGGGAGTCAGGTGTAGTGTGATGGCTGATGCACTGAGCGCTCAGGCTAGGGGAAAACAGGGAATAATTGTCAGAGCGCGCTGGAAGCGATCTCTGAGGGGGCGTGCCGGAAAGTCAGGACTTCCACGAGCAACCTGACAACGGATATTTTGAAAAGGATAGAGACCATTGAGATAAGACCAATGGAGGAAGATTATGGTTGAAGATCAGCGACAATCCTTGGAAGCAGGACCTGAACAGCTTCTCTACGCGCGCATACTGGAAAAGGGCATGTATTTCGGACTAGTTATACTCTTGATAACGTACGTCATATATGTTTTGGAAATTATGAATCCATACTTGCCGCTCAGCGAAGTTCCCCGCTATTGGGGGCTCAGTGTGTCAGAATACCTGCACCATGCCAAGATTCAACCCGGATGGGCCTGGGTCGGAATGCTGAGATATGGGGACTTCCTGAATTTCATTGGGATCGCAATGCTGGCCGGTGTCAGTATAATCTGTTTTATGGCAATCGTGCCGTCGCTATGGAGGAGTGGAGACAGAATCTACGCTGTTTTCGCAGTGACGGAAGTCATCATCCTTACCGTGGCGGCCAGCGGCATACTCGGGACCGGGGGACACTAGTACTGCACGGCGAAAATTGGTGGACAGTTTACCGAGCCCCCCTGAACCGTCATTCCGGCGAACCCCGGATCGGAGTCCGGGGCAGGCGCCGGAATCCAGGCTTCTTTAGGATTTCCTGGACCCGGCTTTCGCCGGGGTAACGGGCACGACGGCCGGACTTCAGAGAATATACCGACAACGAACTTCTGCCGCCAAATACTAGATTAGTTACGTCGATGCCCAACACAGGCCCACGACCCAAAACACCCGGTGACACCCTGTTCTCACCAGGCCCTCCAGACCAACCGTAATCGTTAATACCAATGCGCGGTCAAATGAGTGACTTTGCCTCACCCCGGAGAAGCCACGGCA
>CAZGNL010000082.1:0-22940 GCA_964527475.1 uncultured Syntrophaceae bacterium | reverse complement strand
GCATAAACCCAAAACCTTTCTCGAAGCACCCACGCCCGGCGGGCCGCTACGGACTATTAATAAAGCTCCCACACCAACCGGCTCGCCAATTGGCCCTACGCCCAGTAGCTCCCCCTCCAAACCTCCCCCATACGTAATCCGGGGACTTGTGCGGTTTACGGTGAACGATTGCTCCTAATCAAGTAAGCCAGCGTTTCCTTCGCTTGTAAAATTTTACGTCTCGATAGCTCCGCTTGGACCCCATCTCGGTCAGACCCAGGTAGAATGTTTTTACGTCCTCGTTTTCTCGTAGCTTTTCAACTGAATCGTCCAGGACTATTTTCCCGTTTTCCATGACATAGCCGTGATCGGCAATTGACAAGGCCATACGGGCATTCTGCTCGACCAGCAGAACCGTCATGTTCTGTTCCTCGTTGAGGCGCTTGATAATGTTGAAGATTTCCGACACAAGCAGAGGGCTCAGACCGAGGGAAGGCTCGTCCAGCATCATGAGACGGGTCCTGGCCATCAGGGCCCGCCCTATGACGAGCATCTGCTGCTCGCCTCCGGAGAGGTACCCGGCCAGGGAGTGTACGCGCTTTTGCAGGTGCGGGAAATACTGAAACACCATGTCGTACCGGCCTCGGATGGTCTTCCGATCCTTTCGGGTCTGAGTAGCTGCCATCAGGTTCTCGTGAACAGTGAGGTTCTCGAAGACGCACCGCCCTTCCATGACCTGAAAGATGCCAAGGTTTACTATGTCCTCAGGGTCTTTGCCGTCGATACGCTGATCCAGGAATTCGATGGCCCCATCCGTGACCTCACCGCTCTCCACTTTCAGCAAGCCCGAAATGGCTTTGAGGGTCGTGGTCTTCCCTGCTCCGTTCGCGCCCAGCAGCGCCACAATCTGACCCTCCTTCACCTCCAGCGAGAGTCCCTTGAGCACCAAGATCACGTCGTCGTAGATTACCTCGATGTTGTTGACATTCAGCATGATGGTCTCCATGCGACGTTCATGGCGTGGTCCGTGGATTGATCAGTCAATGAGTTCAAAGAGCACGCCGAACAGGGATTTGGGGTGAATGAACGCGAACTGAGAGTCTTGCCACTGCCGCGGTTCCTGGTCTATGAGGTCCACAGGCTTCCGTTTCAGCTCCTCGAGACTCTGGGCTGTGTCCGGCACCTTGAGTGAGAGCAAGAAAAAGCCTTCACCTCGACTCTGTATGAATTTGGCTACCTCACTGTCATCGGTGGTCGGCGCAACCAGTTCCAGGCCCACTTCTCCCACATAGTAGCGAGCCACATCTATTTTTTCGGCGTCATCCACGTATCGGAGATCCGGCTCCAGCCCGAACACCTCCCTGAAGCGGTCCTCAGCCTTTTTTCGATCCTTTACCGCAATGCAGATGTGATCGATCTTTTCAAGCTTCATAAAGCATGACCTCCCGGTATCCCATAACTTGCGTCAGATGCGTACACCCAGCTTATAACCCTCATGAATCGCCTCAGTCAAGGACCTGGGCTTCACAGCATCGCCGATCATGTACAGTTCGTCGGCCAGAGGCCTGATCACGGGCTCCAGTTCCTGGCACGAGAGGCGAGGTCCGGCTTGAACCAGCACGTCGGCTTCCACGTTGACCTCTTCTCCCTCAGGACCGACCAACTTGACCTGCCCGTCGGCAAAGGCCCGGATACGGTGACCCGTCAGAGCCTTGACGTTCATTTCCCTTATCCATGCCACATGACGCCAAAGGAATGTGACATCCACGTCGCTTCCCAGGCGACGGTGTTCCTCCACGAGAAAGACCTTGCACCCATTCCGGGACAGGTGTTCCGCAGTAACCAGGCCGGCCCTTTCGCCGGAGAGGACCACCACACGAGATCCAGGGACCACCTTGTCTTCAAGGAGCGACTCTTCCAGCGTGAATACCTTGATTCCGTTCACAGGATCCCCGTTGAATCGCGGCACAAACGCTCCTGTCGCCAGTACCACCACATCCGGTGATTCGCTCCTGATGACTTCCTTGTCCACTCCAGTGTTCAGATGAAAATCGACCTCATATTTCTTGAGCAGGGTCGTGTAGTGATGGATAAGCCCCAGATAGGACTTACCCTCGGACGGTTCCCTGTCGGCCATGAGCATCTGTCCACCGAGCCGATCCCTGCGCTCGTACAGCACTACTTCATGCCCACGCTGCGCGGCTACCGTTGCGCATTCCAGTCCTGCGGGTCCGCCGCCCACGACCAGGACCTTCTTTTTGATTCTGGGCGGCAGAAGTTGATATGAGGCCTCGGCCTCATGGCCCAAAACAGGATTGACAGTACACACATAGGGTAGATTGTTGAACATTCGAGCCAAACAGGTCAAACCAGCCTGGCAGGGCTTGACCTCATCCGGACGATCCTCTTCCAGCTTGTGCAGGAGATGAGGATCAGCCAGGAAGGGACGACACACTTCCCAGAAATCGAACAGCTCGTCCTTGAGACACCTCTCGGCAATCACAGGGTCTCGCAGCCGCACGCCGAAGGCAACCGGCACGTCAACCGCGTCCTTGACCCGGCGGGCATGTTCCACCCAATTGTCCGTGGGCAAATCTCGGCCCAGCGCCCCTGTTCTGGCCTCGTGCCATCCGATGACAATGCTAACCATGTCCACGCCCGCGTCCTTTTCCGCGATCTTCATGAACTCGATGCACTCATCAGGAGTGCTGCCCCCGTATTCGTCCATGAGTTCCACGGCATTGAGCCTGACAATGAGAAGCTTCTCCGGACCGATCACATCCCTCATGGCCTGGAGGAGTTCCACCATGAAACGGGCCCGGTCGGCCACGGAGCCGCCATATTCATCAGTGCGCTTGTTGGTGTACGAGCTCAGGAAATTCGCGATGAGATAGCCCATGAACGCGGTGATTTCCACACCGTCATAGCCCGCTTCCATTGAACGCCGCGCCGCGTCGGCATGGTCCTTGATGGTCTGTTTGATCTCCTCAACTGTTATCTCACGGGGCGGTCGAAAATGCCGTAGACTCTGGGACACCGCGGAAGGTTGGAGGCAGTAATCCAGATTAATGCCGCCGTATCGTCCACCATGAAGGATCTGCTGAATTGCCAGCGCTCCGTTGGCGTGGATCATCTTGCGGATCTTCCGTATTCCTTCAATGTACCGGTCGTCGTGCAAGGCCAGCATGCGGTAGTAGGCTTTGCCTTCACCGCGGGGATCAGGATAGACTCCCTGGTTGGTGATGATCCCACATCCGGTTCGTGCGATTACCCCCATGCGGGCGAACTCGCGGTCGCTTACGGATCCGTCACGATTGTTGAAGTTGGAAACGGAACACGCGGCATATTTCACCCGGTTCCGACTCAAGAAAGGGCCGACCTTGCGCTCTTCAAAGATGTGGGGGAATTTCCCGCGTCCTGGTTTCCCGTTATTGCCCGACATTTGTTGTCATCTCCTGCAACAGGGCAGTGGTTGCGCAAACAGACTCATCGCTGCTCCAACCTTTCCTGCAACTCGAATCGTTGGATCTTTCCGCCCACACTCTTGGGCAGGTGGTCGACGAACTCAATGCCGCGGGGGTACTTGTACTTGGCGATCTCGGCCTTCACAAAGTCCTTGATCTCATCCCCCAACTCCGATGAGCCGGAATAGTCCGACTTCAAGACGACAAATCCGTATGGTTGAACCAATTCCCTTTCGTCCTTGAAGCCGACCACCGCGCTCTCCGCGACGGCCGGATGTCGGTTGATCGCCTTTTCCACCTCGCTGGGGGCCACCCATTTCCCACCGACCCGCAGCATGTCATCACTTCGCCCGCGAAAGAAATAATAGCCTTCCTCATCCACCGTGTATCGGTCACCTGTGACAAACCATTCGCCCAGCATGTTCTTCGTGGTCTCTTCTCTCTGGTTCCAGTATGCCGAGGCAACGGAGCCGCCGCTTACCAGGAGGTGTCCTACATGGCCGGCTGCGCACGGCTCACCGTCCTCGTCCACCAGGCGGGCCTCATAACCCGGAACAACCGGGCCGGTACTGCCTACCTTGACCTTGCCGGGACGATTGGAAAGGAATATGTGGCAGATCTCCGTGGAGCCGGTTCCCTCAAGCACCTCAACGAGAAATTCTTCTCGGAAGCGCCGGCACACTTCCGGAGACAGGATCTCCGCGGATGAAACACAGAGCCTGAGGCTGTCCACAGGTGGAAGCTCTTTGCCCTCCTCCCGGCATTGCTTCACGTATGCTGCCAGGGAAGACATGAGGGTAGGGACCGTGAAGAGAATTGTAGGGCGATATCGGACAAGGTCCTGGTAGACCAGTTCCGGAAGAGGTCGATGGTTGGCCAGTACAGTAGAGGCGCCGACGCCCAGCGGAAGATAGACGCTGTTCCCAAGGCCATAAGCGAAGAAGAGAAAGGAACCCGCGATCGTGTCGGCCGCGGTCATTTGCGTAATGCCCTTGGCATAAGCCTCGGCACAGTAAACCAGGTGAGAGTGGTGATGAACCGCGGCCATGAGTCTTTCGGGATTTCGGCCGCTGTAAAGCCAGAAGGCCGCGTCGTCGGGCGTGGTTCGTGCCGCCTGAAAAGTCGTGGAGGCCTTGTCCATGAGGTCCTGGAAACTCAGGTGATTGTCAGGGCCGTCTCCCACAACAACGACCTTCTCCAGGAATTCGGCCTGGTTCAGGATGTCGGCTACCTCGGGATAGAGCACCGAATCCACTATCAGCACCCGGGCTCGGCTGTCATTGAGCACGAACAGAAAATCCGGGGATTTCATCAGAATATTTGTGGGGATCGGAACCGCGCCCAATTTGATGGCGCCAAAGAAGGAGAAGATCACCTCCGGGGAGTCGCGCAACAGCAGCATGACGCGGTTCTCCATCTGCACGCCGATCTCCGCGAGCATACCCGCGGCCCGGTTGACGTTCTCCAGAAGTTGGTTATACGTATAGGTCCGGTCCTCAAACAGGATTGCTACCTGGTCCCCGCGACCCTCTTCCACATTTCGGTCCACGAAGTACTCGGCGGCATTGAATTGTGCCGGCAAATCAGGTTTCAGCATGCTTCTCACTCTTGTAGGTCTCAGATCGGTTTTACACCAGTACTCAAGAAGTTAGCTGTCAGTGTATTCTCCGATGTCCGTCTGTGCTCGCCGGGGCCCGGAAAATCTTGAAGAAGCCTGGATTCCGGTCCCGGTTTTCCCTGGATCGTAGTCCGGGGCAGGCGCCGGGATGACGTTCCTTTGCCGGAATGACGGTTCAAGGGGAGCTATCGTGGCGCATTGACATTCGGCGCAAATCCAACTTCCCCCTACCCCAATAGGCGTCAACCTAGACCTTGTCACAAAATAAACCTGACAGCAACGGAAGGCGCCGCGGGCCAAGGACGTAGTGGCTACGCATGCGTCGCCCTCTTTATCGCAAGGATGAGGCGCGTGTCACTGGCAAGGGTTATTCCGTGACGCATCCTTAGACCGCTGACGGGATGTTCCGGAGGAACATTGGATAGTAGCCCGGTGATTCATCGCCGGGTATGCCATGCCTACCAACCGGTCCGAGTCCCTGATGGACGGCTGAATTCCGACAAGCAGGGAAGGAATTTCAGTCGTCCCTCCGGGACTCGGCAGTTGCCTTGTAAGGACAGCGTACCCCGGAATGAATTCCGGGGCTACTGTCAGGAGTCCCGCCGGGACTCGCGGTCTGTTCACCAGGTTAGGGCCTATGTACCCTCCCGTCGAGGGGGGGCGAAAACCCTCTCCCCAGGCGGGAGAGGGTCAGGGTGAGGGGGGAGGGTGATTCCAACCGCTCGGTTGAGCTCGCCACATTGCAGCGACTGTCAGGATCGGTCCTCAGTCGGCAATGGCTTGCCCCGACCGCGCTACTTCCCAAAGTACTCCTGATCCTGGGGCAGTTGGATCCATCCGCTGGCATCTACAAATTTCCCGCCCTTCACCTCGTAGA
Organism: uncultured Syntrophaceae bacterium; assembly: GCA_964527475.1. Taxonomy (GTDB): domain Bacteria; phylum Desulfobacterota; class Desulfomonilia; order Desulfomonilales; family Desulfomonilaceae; genus CAZGNL01. Next base: position 17,002 of record CAZGNL010000082.1, on the reverse strand, counting down.
CCTTGGCGGCCATGCTGGCGCGATGATCTGTCTTGGTGTAGGTGAGCGGGGGAGCGAGGCCGCCGGTGTCAAAGTTCTTGAACTGCTCCAGGGCGTGGCGAATGCCCGATGGTGTCAGGTCTTTGGCTTTGTCGGCCTTGCGAAGGGCCTCGGCCGCAACGAGAATGTTGACCCAGCCTTCCACATACACGTTGGTGCCCTTGTCCTTGGGATGCCACTTCTTGAGAGATTCCACGACTTTCTTCATCCCGGGAACATCCGCGCCGTACGGAGCAAACGGATGTACGCCGTAAGTCCCTTCAGCCGCGCCGCCACTGAGATCGATCAAGGTCTCCTCGAAGTTCCTGATGTTCGAGATGAACTTGGTCTTCAGTCCCAGGGCTTTGGCGTTCTTCAGGATTACCGCGCCGTTCATGGCTGTGGACGTAATGTATGCAAAGTCAGGGTTGTAGCGTTTCATGTTCGTCAACTGTACAGTCGCGTCCTTGGTAGGCCAGTTGATGACCTGGTCCGGACCCACATCAACGCCGATCTTCTTTGCATAAGCCTTGCAAACAGCCAAAATGTCCCTGCCGTACTTGTTGTCGGGATAGAGGTAACAGAATTTGGGATTCCGGCTCTTGTCTTTCCAATTGTCCTTTGCCCATTTGAGGGCGATTCGGCCCATTGTGGCATAGGAAGTGCCCACAAAGAAGCTGAACGGCATTTTTGCCGGATTCTGCAATTTGGAGGTGTACGATGCGGCCAGGGTGGCTACACCGTCCGCCAAGATCTTCTTGGCCAGGGTGATGGTAGTGCCGGTGGACTGAATATAGAGTCCGATAACCTTTTCGGATTCGATCAGCCGGTTGTATCCTGCCACACCCTTGGGCACCTTGTACCCGTCGTCGATCACCACGAGCTTGAGCTTCTTCCCATTGATGCCGCCATTGTCGTTGACCCAGCGGGCTGCGTCGAGCTGTCCCTTGATCTGATTCTTCCCCCAGTCTGACGTGGGACCGGAAAGGTCAATAAGGACCCCCCACTTGATGTCGTCAGCCGCAGTCGCAGGGCCGGTGGTGAAGGCCATGAGCAGGGCAACGGCAACGCCCAAAAACGTGAGCAAACAACTCCTTCTCAGCATAGTCTTTTCCTCCTATTTGATTAGTTGGGATGTTTGTGCGCCCGGGGACCGCGATTCACGGGCCTCGGGCAGATGATAAGAGCATACTCCTTCCGCTGCAATATTCCGCAGCCCCACCGCGGCAGGGCCCAGCGGACTCACTTTAGTAGGAAAAAGGCCAGAGTTTCCAGTAAGTTCGAATCGTCCGCCAACGCGCGGCCAGTCCGTCGGGCTCAAAAACAAGAAACAGAATAATCACAACACCGAAGACGATTTCCTTTATCGACACAAACCACGTTATGTGCAACGGATAGGCTGTGTTGAGAGCGGTTGTACCCCATTCCAGAGTTCTTTCCAGCGCAAACCAGAAAGCCACTCCGAAAACCGGTCCGAGCACCTGTCCCAGTCCACCGATTATGCAGATTGCCAGATAGTCGATCGACTGACTTATGGTGAAAGATTCGTGAGTTATGACCTCCAGGTACTGGGCCATCAGACCGCCCGCGATTCCCGCATAGAAGGAAGATGCTGCAAAGGACATGAGGCGATATTTGAAGAGATTAACGCCTATCACCTCTGCGGCCAGGTAACGGTCTCGAATGGCCACAAAGGCTCGCCCGGATCTGGCGCGAACAATGTTCTTGGTCGCAATGGTGGCCAGCACGGCCAGAAACAGAGTAAGGAAATACAGATGCAGGTGATCGTTGAAACGAAGCGGTCCCAGTGTTCCCGCGTCCACGTACATGCCTTCAACACCGCCGGTCAGCTTGTCCCACCGGCGGATGGTGAATTCTATGATGAACTGGGCCGCAATGGTGGCCATTGCCAGATAAAGGCCTCTCAGCCGCAGGGACGGGATTCCGAAGATCAGGCCGATCAGAGCGGCCATGACCCCACCAAAAGGGAGAGCCACGATAAAAGGAACGCCGTGTGCATTGAGAATGGAGCATGAGTATGCGCCCACTCCGATGAAGGCCGCGTGTCCCAGGGAGATCTGCCCGGTGAATCCCGTGAGGATATTGAGCCCGTGGCACGCAATGACTGCAATGCCGATCTCGATCATGGTGGAGACCATGTACTTGGACCCTATGAAGGGAAACGCCACACACAGGGCCAAGAAAGCGGCAAGCCAAATCCTGACGAACCAGGTCTGTAAGACGTGTTCATCTGTTCGATAACTTTGATGGAATAACCCGGCCGGCATGCAAACCTCTCAGTAGAGCTTCTCGATGATCGCTAAACCCGCTCGATTTCTTCAGTACCGAACAGACCGTAGGGTCGAATCATTAGCACCAACACCAGGATGATAAAGGGAAACACCTCGTTTATCGCCGGAATATAGGGGTCCAAATAACCGGCCGAAAGGAATTCCAGCACTCCCACGATCAGGCCGCCGATGATCGCGCCCAGAACGCTGTCCAGACCGCCGAAGATCACCGCGGGCAAAACCTTGAGTCCGATGTGACTCAATTCCACACCTACCCCACCGATATTGCCCACGAGTATTCCGCCTATGGAAGAAACCACGGCCGCTATGCACCAGCTAATCGCAAAAACCTTCTTCACTGATATGCCCATGCTCTGGGCCGCGGTCTGGTGATCCGCGACCGCCCTCATGAAGATGCCGGTACGGCTGTACTTGAAAAACACCGCGAAAACCGCCAGCAACGACAAGGAGATGCCCATGCTCCACAAGTATAGCTGGGTCAGCTTAACACCCCACAGGTCGATGGGCTCCTGGGGGAAGATGTTGAACTGACGGATGTCATTGCCCCACAGCATGATAACGACGCCCCTGAGCACGTAGGTCAGGGCCAACGTGACCATGATCACGGTGATGATCGGCTCTCCGATGAGGGGTCTGAGAACAAGACGCTCCACCACCAGACCGAGCAACACCGAAAAAACCATGGTGATCAGGAAGGAAGCGAAGAAATTGAGTTTGAAATCCAGGGTGAAGGACAGGCAAATATAGGCGCCGAACATAAGGAACTCGCCCTGGGCAAGGTTCAGGATCGAAGTGGATTTGTAGATCAGGACGAATCCCATCGCGACCAGGGCGTAGATGGATCCCATGGCCAGACCGGACAGGAAAAACTGCATGAAGATCTGGAGTTCACTGTCCATTATGCTCTCCCGATGATCCGACTCCAGAACCCCTTTTTCTTGAAAAGGTCCCGGTAAGCTTCTTCCGGCTTCATCTTCCGGATGTGTAGGGTTGTCTTGAGCGTGGCCGTCTTTCCGTCCTGGTACCTGATCTGCGTCTCGATGGGGAGGTCGTCAATGTCGCTGTACAGCGCGGAGATCTCTTTCTCATATTTCTGATTGACAAAGGCCCGCCGAATCTTCCTGGTGCGTGTCAGTTCTTCGTCGTCCGCGTCCAACTCTTTGTACAGGAGCAGAAATTTCTTGATCCTGGCCTTTTCCGGCAGACTATCATTTACCCTGACCACCTCTTGCTCCATCAGGTCGTATACCTCCGGCTTGGACGCGAGATCCGAATACGTGGTGTACCCGATGCGGTGATCCTCCGCCCACTTACCCAAGTGTTTGTAATCAATGCAAATCATGGTGGTTACGTAATCCCGGTCATGTCCCAGGACCACCGCCTCCACCACATAGGGGCAGAACTTGATCTTGTTTTCGATGAACATGGGAGAGAAGCGAGCCCCGGTCTTGAGGTGCATGAGATCCTTCAAACGATCGATGATAACCAGGTGACCGTGTTCCGCGAAATAACCTGCGTCTCCAGTATGGAAACATTTGTCGACTATTGATTCCCTGGTGGCCTCCTCGTTCTTCAGATAGCCCTGAAACAGGCCCGGACCACTGGCAACAACTTCACCCACTCCCTCTGAATCCGGCTCGAAGATGGACATTTCGGCTGCCGAGACGGGAATACCCACAGAATCGAAGTTGATGTCTCCGTCCCTGTGGATCGTAGAATAGCCGGCCACTTCCGTCTGCCCGTAAATCTGTTTGAGATTTACTCCGAGCGCGTGAAAGAATCGGGTAACATCAGGGCCCAAGGCCGCTCCCCCGGTCATCGCGGACCGCACGTGGGAAAAGCCCAAACGATCTCGAAGAGCGCGAAAGACGGCCGCGTACGCAAACCAGTACAGGATCTTCCAGATCAGTGGAGGGCGCTGCTTTTCAAACTTGAAGTCAGCCCAGCGATAACCCAGAGGAAGGCAAAATTCATAGACGGCCCGCTTGAAAAACGACGCATCCTGATGCTTGACTATCACCTCGCGGGAGAGGCCCTCCCACATCCGCGGTGAAGCCACTATAAGGCTGGGCGCAATCTCATACAGGTCTGCCATTGCTGTGTCGGCTTCCTCAGGAAAGTTGACGGCATATCCCGAGTACAGAGATGAATACACGCTCATGGTCTGTTCCACTATCCAGGGCAGAGGCACGAAGGAGACAAACTCATCATCGGGTGTCTTGGGGTCGGCCTCGTTAAGGGACGCGACCATGGACAAGATGTTGGAATGAGTGAGCACCGCTCCCTTGGGGGTTCCGGTAGTCCCCGATGTGTAGCAGATCATTGCAACGTCGCTCTCTTGTACGGCCAGGACCTCCTTCTCAAAACGGTCCGGTTCTTTCTCGTGCAGTTCTCGACCCAGCCGTTCCACTTCCTCGTAAGCTATGAGCAGATCATCTTCATAATCCCAGAGCCCCTTGGGGTTGGTGTATATCACCTTTTTCAGACGAGGCAGCTTTTCCTTGAGATCCAGGATCTTATCCACTTGCTCCTGATCTTCGGCCACAATCATGGTGGCCCCGGAATGATCGATTATGTAGGCTACTTCAGCAAGGATCGCGTCACGGAAAATCCCGAATGGAATTCCCTTGACAGACTGGGCGGCCAGTTCCGCGAACATCCATTCCGGACGGTTGTCCCCGATGATTCCCAGGGTCGCTCCCGGCTCGAAGCCAAGCGAAAGCAGTCCCAGAGCCAGGTCTCGCACATGCTCCAGATACCGGCGCCAGGTGAACGCCTGCCATATACCGAATTCCTTCTCACGCATGGCAACGCGGTCGTCCCCGAAGCGTCGCTCATTCTGGAGTAGAAGTGACGGCAACGTCAGAGGATAATCCGGCGACGGAAATTCGGTCCAACTCATAGACTACCTCTATCCGAGACGTGAATAAGCGCTCTCGTCTTCGCCCAGGTAAGCTCTGACCACCTGGGGATGCTCCTGAATGTCTTCCGGTTTGCCTTCCGCTATCTTCCTTCCGAACTCCAGGACGCAGACACGGTCGGAAATGTCCATGACCACGCCCATGTCGTGTTCCACGAGCATGACGGTCACATTCCACATTTGATGGACATTGAGAATAAACCGGGTCATATCCTCGGTTTCTTCCAGGTTCATTCCCGCCATGGGCTCGTCCAGCAGCAGGAGATCAGGGCGCATGGCCAGGGAGCGGGCCAGCTCAACACGCTTCTGGAGGCCGTAAGGCAAGGTCCCGACAATCTTCTTGCGGATAGCTTCAATTTCCAGCAGGTCAATGATCCTCTCCTCAATTTCCTGACGCAGCGCCAATTCCTCGCGCATGGAGCGCCCGTAGTACAGGGCGTCGGAAAGGAGACCGGCTTTGAGAAAGCTGTGCCGCCCCAGCTTGATGTTGTCAAGGACCGTCATGCCCTTGAACAGCTCGATATTCTGGAAGGTTCGGGCAATGCCGCGGGCCGCGATGGAGTGGGTCCTGACCCCGGAGATATCCTCACCCTTGTATATTATTTTGCCATGCTGAGGAGAATAGAAGCGGCTTACGCAATTCAAGATGCACGTCTTTCCCGCGCCGTTGGGTCCGATAAGCGCAAAGATCTCCCCTCGTCTCACCTCGGTGCTGACTCCAATCAGAGCCTTCACGCCTCCGAAGGAGAGCGAGATGTCCTGAATCTCAAGGATGACCTCGTTGTCGGTCTTCACTGTCTATCCGCCTGTTGTTAAGAATTGAGGGAGTAAACCCATCTTGAGCGTATATCTAGGAAATGGTTCTGTCAAGCCCAAAACGGTTCATCCGGCAACCGAGGCCTGAAGTGATTTGGCCGCCACTTCGGGCAAGGGCTGTGATCGGCGTTTTACGTGGACTTTCCCCTCTCTCCGCCTAGTGGCACATTATGAATCGGACTGTTCATCGTCCCCCTTTTCCAGAGAGAGTCCCAACTCCTTCATCATCCGGCGCAAAGAGGATGCCGTAACCTCGAGTATCCGGCAGGCTCGCTCCAAATCACCGCCCGTGGAACTGAGCACCTGACGAATGTGCTCCTTGCGAATCTCTTTCAAAGGCCTGATTTCGTCCATCGCTCACAGCGGGCCTCTCCGTGCGGATTGTTTACATTTAGATTCGGACCCTGGTAACCCAAATTGAGCGATTCAAGCTGATGTCATTGCGAGGAGCGAAGTGACGAAGCAATCTCCAGCCTTTGATTCTTCCACCCAATGAAATTGCTTCGCTGCGGTCGCAATGACAGATACTTCAGGTACTTGCTCGTTGGATGAACCAAGAATCGCACAGTTTAGGAAGCAAAAAGTATGCCACAGAAACGCATATCCACATCAAGTCGACTAACAGTTTGGTTTTAGGTGTGATTTCTGACGAGATGCCACTAACGATACACGCGAGGATGGTTCATCTCGCCGGAAAGTTTGTTTCCGGACCTGGAAAAAGATTTTCCAATCATGCCTTTGCGGGACATCAGGACTCATAGTACCCGTACCGCTTGAGGCGTTTGCGCAAGGTGGGTCTTGAGAGCCTCAAGGCCCGGGCCGCGGCCGAGAGGTTTCCTCCGGTCTGGGCCATTGAGTTGAGAATATGCTCCTTCTCCATCTCATCCAGGGTCCCGGGGCCCGGGGACCCTGTTGAGTCGGCAGGCGAAACGGAAAGCGCGGATTCCACCTCATCGAGCATGAGCACGGAGCCTCTTGATCCCAGCGCCGCCCTGGTGAGCACATTCTTGAGCTGGCGGACGTTACCCGGCCATGGATAAGATTTGAGAAGTTCCATCACTCCCTTTTCCACTCGAGAGACATTGGTGTGCAGCTCCTGATTGATGCCGGCGAAAAAGAACTGCACGATATGAGGAATGTCTTCAATACGCTTTCTCAGAGGTGGAACGTGGATACTGATGACCTTCAACCGATAGAGCAAGTCCTCGCGGAAGAAGCCTCTTTCTGTCAGTTCCACAAGGTTTCGATTGGTGGCCGCGATGATGCGTGCCTGAGAGCGGAAGATGACGGTTCCGCCCACGCGGGTGAATTCCCGGTACTCCAGGAATCGGAGGAGCTTGGCCTGGAAGGAGAGCGGTAATTCTCCCACTTCATCGAAGAAGATCGTGCCTTTCCCGGCCAATTCCAGACGTCCCCTTTTTGCTTCCATTGCACCGGTGAATGCACCTCGCTCGTGCCCGAAGAGTTCGGATTCCAGCAGATCGCCCACCAGAGTTGTGCAGTCCACGGTCACGTAAGGTTGTTCCGACAGATCGGAAGAATCATGGATCACCCGTGCGATCAGATCCTTTCCAGTGCCGGTCTCACCTTCAATGACCACTGTTGCCCGATTTCTGGAGAGAAGCCCGATCGTCTTGAAGATTGACCGCATTGCCGGAGTCTGTCCCACGACACATTGTCCGGGATCCTGGTTGGGCTCAGGGCATACCAGAGGTGGATTGCACTCCGATGCATCGGCACTGTGCAGCCCTGATACGACGGCATGTTCCAGTTCATCGACATCGAGTGGTTTATGTACATAATCGTACGCACCGTGACGCATGGCCTCGATGGTGGAGTCCATGTCATGGAACGCAGTGATCATGATGACTTTCACGTCCGGATCAATGGAGGTTATCTCCTTGAGAATCTCCAGGCCGGATCTGTCCGGCAGGCGAATGTCGAGGATGACCACTTGCGGGTGCTGCTCGCTCCACAGTTTCAGCCCGTCCGCAGCGGTTGCCGCGGTGTACACGGTGAGCCCCTTCTCCCGCAGGAACATCTCCACGGATTCTCTGATGTACGGTTCGTCATCTATGACGAGGACTCTGCTCTTACTAGGCATGGCAATCTCAACACAAAGGTGGCGCCTCTTCCTTTGCGGCTGCGAACTTCCACGGTTCCGGAGTGGGCATCAACAATACGTTTTACATTGCTCAAGCCCAAACCGCTTCCAGTTGTCTTGCTCGTGTAGAATGGCGTAAAGAGATGAGGCTTAATGGCCGGATCGATTCCCGATCCATGGTCTTGTACTCCAAGTTCCAGGAACCGTACCTGATTTCTGCCCTTGGCCTTTGTCCAGACCTTAATGGTACCGCCTTCCGGAGAGGCATCTATGGCATTGAGCAGCAGGTTGATAACTGCCTGCTCGAGTTTGCCGGCGTCCAATTGAGCGAGGGGAAGATTGCCCGGATGACGTTGGATCACCCCCAGTCTCTTCCTGGCAGCTTCCGGTTCCAAAAGGTCAACACATCCCCTGGCCAGACCGGTCAAATTCACTGACGCCAGGCTGATATTCAATGGACGTGCAGTGTCCAGGAGCTGTCTGAGGATGCCCTCCAACCGGGACACCTCATGAACAGTGATTTCCAACCGTCGTCGGTCAAAGCCGTCGAGTTCGAGTCTCCGAGAGAGTATCTGCATATTCATCTTGATGGAGGAGAGCGGATTTCTGATCTCGTGGGAGAGCGACGCGGTCAGGTGTCCCACGTACGCTAGTCGTTCATGCTCCCTGACCTTCTTTTCCATTGCCACCCGTGCGCTGATGTCACGGCAAATACCTATGGTTACAGGCCCTTGACCCAGGTCGACCACCCGGGATTTGATCTCTGTAGCGGCCGTCACCCGTGAGCATCCCAGACGAGTGTATTCCAATTGCCCGGAATTGATCTCATCATCCAGAGATTTCTTGTACGACCTCATGACCCGATTCCGGCAATCGGCTGCAACGAAGTCGAGGAAAGGCCTCCCCACTACGTCATCGAGGGTTCCTCCGTGCATTCTACAGAAGCACTGGTTAGCGAAGACAATGGTCTCATCTCTGATGACAAAGTACCCGTCGTTGATCTCCTCTACGAGGGTCTTGTATCGTCTCTCGCTTTCTGCCAGCTCCGCGGTTCGCAGAGATATTTCTTTCTCCAGGTTTTGCGTGTGTTCCAGTATTGCCCTGTGGTACATGGCCTGGAAATGGTCGGAGAATATGGGGATCGTATGGGAGAGGCACGCGTTGACCGACTCAATGGACTCGGCAAGGAGTTCGGTCTCTCCTTCCCATCTCATCATACGAACCACGATGAAGCGGAAGAGTTCAAATGCCTTCTGTACGTCTGAGAGCGGAAATCCTGCTTCCAGGCGTTTCTTGGTGATGAACCCGATGAACTGCTCGATCCTGTCCAAGTTACCGGTGGTAAGGACCTCCAGATTAGCTTCCAATGCTTCGGTGATCGTCTTCACCAGCTCTTCCCTGGGTCTCTGGCTGTACGGTTGCGAAAGTCGTTGAATCCTCCTCACCCATTCGTCGATGATCTGCTCTCTTCTCTCGTGCAGCCAAGTGAGAAAGGCCTCAGGCGGCTCGGGGAAGACCGCATCATTGTGGAGTCCTGCTTCAAGCCCCAATTCCTCGGTCTGTAGGGATCTGTTCGTTTTACCGGACATCCAAGTCCTCTTTGGAGAGATCCGCTTCAGCAATGCGCGGCCAAATCATCCGCCTGGACCTTGAAGGTTTGGCAAGTAATTATGTTTTGACGGTAATACTGCCGTGTAGAAGTCCGACCAGTATTTACGGGAATTATTCCGCGACCATCCCTTTCGGGGACTTGCGGACCAGTGATTAACCGTTCGATGGTCTCTGGGACTCCGAATTGCCATCGACTCGTCGCGTGTAACGAGCGGACGACGGGAATTGGCTCTTTTGCCCATTATTGAGCATATCTCATCCGCGTTCCCCCTGTCAACGTCCGTACCATACGGTCTCGGCGCCTATTGACCTTTTCCTGGGATTCCTCCTGATTGAACCGATGTGGAGCACTCTTGCAATCCAGCTTTCAACGCCCGAAAATCCTGTCGCCGGAACCAATGTTTGCTCTTACACGTTTCAAGGTGCTGTCATCACAGGGGTGACCGGACTGCGCGGCTTCACGACAGAAAGCCTCCGCGTCTGCGGACCTTCCCAGGTCCATGAGGAGGTTGGCGGTGTTGTCTCGCACTCGCGGAAGTGCGGGCTGCATTTTGTACGCGACAAGGAATTCGCTCAGCGCCCGCGGCAGATCTCCCTTGGACGCGTAGCACGCGCCCAACAGATTGTGAGCCTGGGGGATATTGGAGTACCGAAGAGCCTTGAGCGCGACCCGGATTGCGCTATCAGTCTTGCCCTGTGCCAACAGGATAATACCCTTGTGAACATGGGCGTTAGCGTTCAATGGATGGAGTGTTATGGCCTTCTCGAACTCCAGCCAGGCTTCATCCACACGACCGACACTGTGATAGACGACACCCAACTCGTCTCGAATCTCGGAAGCATGAGGATTGCCGGCAATAGCCTTCTTAAGGAACTCGATCGCCTCCTGGGGTTTGCCGTCTTCTCTTAGCATCTTTCCCAGGGTGAGCGCTGAATTGGTGTTGCGAGGATTCAGCCTAAGGGCCTTGGCGTGCATTTTACGAGCACGCTCGCTGTCTCCCTTGGTCCTATATGCCTCTCCCATATTGTGGTACGGCTTGTCAAAGTTCGGGGCAAGCTTCGCGGCTCGGCGAAACATGGACAGGGCCGTGTCATAATTGCCCTCGGCCAATTTGATTACACCATAATTGTTGTACACGGCGGGTGACGTTTGATTCAGCTTCAAAGTGGCTTCCCACATGGCCGCGGGGTTTCTCCAGAGCCACGTCTGCTTGACGGATGCCACTCCCAGGGCGCACAACCAGACATACACGGCTATGATGAGCAATTTGCCGGGTAGCGAGTCAATACTTATCTCCCGAAGAAGCGCGTCCACAATTCTCGCTATCACGAGCGCAAGACCCACCAACGGAAGATACATGAAGTGATCCGCAACAAACGAATGGCCCATATAGCCGAAAGGCACTAGTCCTACTACGAGGGAAAGGTTGAGCAGAAAAAAGAACAGTCCGTACAATACCCAGCGGTCAACTCTCTTGCGAAAATGAATGATCAACGCCGCCGCCGCCAGAAATGCCAGGAGCAGGAGGGAGAACCATTCGACGTGGGCCGCGACATCCCACTTGGGATACAACGGCGCCAGATTCACCGGAAACATGAACTTGCTGATGTAGAACCAGATCGCCGCAGCAGCTATGAGCGGACGATAGGGCCAGGAGGGAAGGATCCAAGACGACGTTCTCTCGGTGGACATGACGTATCCACCCCAGGCCAGAGACATCGCAAAGAGCAGGACAAAAAAAGGGATTTGTCGCTTCCAATTGATCGATCGATCAGCGACCATGAGGACGAGCGCCAACAGGGCCACCGGGAGGGTCACGGCAGAGGGCTTCGAGAGAAGACCGGCTCCAAAGAGAACTGCTACACCGACAAGTTGCAGGGTCTTACCGCAGGCAAGGTATCTCAGATAGACAATGATCGATGAAACATAGAACAACACGGCCAACAGGTTCTTTCTCTCGGAAACCCACGCGACGGTCCCCACCTGAACGGGGTGGATGGCGAATACGAAGGCGCCTATGAGCGCGGGCCTCCGGCCCAGACCGATGGTAGTGAGCAAAGCGAACACGAGCAGCGTGTTGGCTACGTGATAAGTCGCGTTCATCAACTTGGCGATCCATGGTTGCGGGCTGTCACGGGCGCCGACGAGCAATTGATCGTACATCAGGCTCAAAAGGGACACAGGCGTGTAGTAAATCTCCCCGGAGCGCTTCAAATCGAAGTCGGTAACAATCGCCCAGGCGCGCTCCCACCCCGGGGGCCAGACCGCTATCATGAGCTTCTTGTCGTCCCAATCCGTAAAACGGTGACTGACAATGGGAGAGTAGACGGCAGAAGTGACGCTCACAAGAATAAGGACCGATATCCACAACTCGACTTTTGTGGTGATGCGGCATTGCCCGCTCGAATCCGGCGTGTGACCGGGACTGCTCAACAGGGGCCTCTCAAACCATGCCGGCACTCGTGCCTGGAAAGCACGCAGTGGCATGAGATTACTGTCGGTGTCTTGTGTTTATCGCGGGTTTTGCGTGGTCAGTCAAGAACGATTCTCAACCGAAAGCACTCTGCCGCCGGGCTGGAAGAGAAGCACTCAATCGCCGACGTGCCGGCCCAATGACCAGCCTGTTGGCAAAACCGGGTCGGAAGAAAGTAATCGCTCATCGTGAAGATCAGGGGAGTGAAGGGGGCGGGAGTCCATCTCGACGAGCTTTGAGTGAGTGTACGAGAAACTGGAAGGGACTTCTTCCCTGCAAGAGGCAGGTTCTGGTGACCGTCTAGAGGCGTGCGGTGAGGAACTCTCCAGCTTCGCATTGATTACCGAAGCAGATCTTTCGCCACTGGACAGGTGGCCGCTGATCTCTTTCGGCGGCGTTGTCGTTCGGTTCAACGCCTTCGATTTCGAGGAAGGTGGACAGGCCGGCTTCAACTGGAAGAAATGAGTTATTTGTGGTGTCCCGGGAATTGCGTTGATTGCGTCGCGGGGTGGACTTATTTCGGTGTGTACCCGAGGTACCTCTTTTCCAGATCATCGAACCTGGCTCGCCAAGCCTTCACTTCATCGGTCCACTGATTGATTCCCCGGCTCACTCCACCGTGCCTTTCATCCCTTTCCAGGATCGATAACACTCTCAATAGACTCTGTAGAACGGTCTTGCCGCCTGCGGCCACCATATGGCTCCTTCCAGCCAGGTCGTCCACCCTGGACTTCAAGTAAGTCTTCGTCTTGGGCAGCAGGCGCGGGGAGCTTCCATTCATTGCAGAAGCGATGAGGCTGTACAGATTCGCGTCCGGCCGCTTATCAGCTTCCGCCTTTATCTGAGTGAGTAGGTCTTTGGGAATGCTCCCTTTCATGAACTGATTCAGGATGGCCTCGGTGACCACCCGAGTCCTCGGGCTGCCGTACCGGACTCCGTCCAAGTCGCCCGACCGGATCGCGGGGCCGTACCGTGCCGAATCAGCCCTCGCCAAAACGAATACCTCTTCATCCTTGTAGATGCATCCCCATTTCCTTGTTTGCATCAACAGGGTAGCCAGTCTAAACGCCCTCGGGTTAGTTGCCAGCACGACGTAAGATACTCGATACATGTCCAGAACACCTAAAGCCCCGGGGATTTCCTTGGGCCCTGAATTGAGCATCCGAAAGTACGTTCCAATAAGGTCGTCCGAGTATGCCGACTGATCCCGACAGTCAATGAACACCTGAATGTCAGGCACGTGAAACAGTAGGAAATCGGAAATCGTCCAGCTCGTGAATACCCTGCCCTTGATGTGATTTCGTGTCATAAAGTCCACTACATCCGTGTTGTACGAATCGAAACTCATCCACTGAGCCACGATGGGTCTATCGTATCGCATGGGATTGTCGGGCAGATAGGCCAACGCGGTTTTGCTGTAGAACTGGAAGCAGAGAAAAGCAAGCAGAGCAAGGGCGGCAATCGTTGAAATGCCTTTCCATTTCGGGCCTTGGTTACGTTGGACGTACGTCGAAAACCGTTCTCGGAAGATCTGCGCTGCGGCTTGCATTGTCAACGCGAGGAGCGGAACAATAGATAGACCGGCGAAAAGAATAATCCGTCGGAATCTCAGAGCTAGGATCACCAGGACCAGCGGCATCAATACTTCCATGACCACATCGGCTCTTGGTCTTTCACGGAAAACCGCCGAGCAAGTCGCCTCGATTCCGCCTACCAAGAGGGTTGCCAAGCTGAGTACTGCTATCAGCAGCAACGCGCCCACAAAAGGCAATACGTCCAGAGGCTGCAAGAAGCCCTGTGAGAAAACGGACTCAAGTTGAACCAGCGGTACCCAGTCCGTCGATTGAGCCGTCACGGATGAGGCCGATATTTGCCGAAACGGCATAAGCAGGTTTGAAGGTCCGTACGGATTCAGAAACGCCATCCCAAGGAAGGCTATCGCCAACGTAATCAGCCATCCAATAGGATCCGTCTTGCTTGCAGATCGGCCCTCACGTTGTTTGACCATACCACCGCGACCGGGCTGTCCGGGAGGCCTGCCACCGGACCGCCGATCACCAAGTCCGGATAGCAGATCCAAGCCCGGGATTCCGGCGCGCTTCAGCGTCAGGAGTAAATCGAGCGAAAAACGGAGCCCGATCAGCACGTAGCCAAGGATGAAAGAGCCATGGGAATTGGACCAAATCGCGAGAATGACAACACATCCTATCTGACGCCAACGGACCCAAGCCGAAGGGGCAGCCAAGAGGCTCGATAGCATTGCAAAGTAGATCAATCCGAAGTTCTCGGCCCGGATTTGCAGGAAGGGGGCCAGGCTAAGCGTTCCAAGAATCGTAGCCGACAACGAAATCTCCGGAGAAGCATCGAGGCGCCGGCACCGGAAATAGAAGATCAAACAAACACCGACCAGCAACAGCCCTTTGATCAAGACAGGACCAAGATCACTCAAGGCCGAGTGGGAAAGGAAGTAGAATAAATGCGACAACCATGATTGATCCACCCACACCGCCCCACCTGTCGTGAAAGACCAACGATCCGGTGTGGCGAGCAAACCGTTCCAAGTGTCGCGGCCCGAACAGAGTGCCACAAACAGGTCTTCGTTCAGGAACCTCATCCCCCAGGCAATCAGAATCGCGGCTGTCAGCGAAAGACTCAAAAGAAGACGAGTCGGACTAGTCATGAATGAAGTCCTGTCTTTCGGCGGTGAATCCCTGTGGCTCAGAACCCGGATATTGGGGAAAATCTGCGCGAAATACGAGAGGCATGCTCCGCACGGCACGGAAGCTCCACATCCGGAATCAGCGGTTCAAAAAGCGAGGGCATGTACTCGGGATCCATTTGGCCGTCCCCATCCATTTTCACCTTCACAGCCCGCAGAAAACTCAGGGCAGCCTCGCGCACCTTGCCGGCATTGAGCAGCAGGGGCCCCAGATTGTTATTGGCTTCAGGGAAATCAGGCTTCGAGACCAAGGCTCTGCGATAATGCTTGATGCCAAGTTTGGGCCTTCGCGTGGCCCCGAGCAGGTGAGCCGGGTTATGATGTGCGCCGGCATGATTGGGGTCGGACAGCAGCGCCTTGCGAAGGTGCTGTTCCGCCTCCCTGATCTTTCCCAATTCCATAAGCGCTACCCCCAGGTTTGTTCTGCCGGAGGCAAATTCAGGATCAGTCGCAAGAGCGCGGCGATGGTAGACGGTGGCTTCGGAGCTGCGACCTGCGTGGTCAGTCAAGAACGACTCTCAACCGAAAGCATTCTGCCGTTGGGCTGGAAGAGAAGCACTCAATCGCCAACAGGCCGGCTCAATGCCCAGCCTGTTGGCAAAACCCCGGTCAAAAGAAAGGCAGCCATCTCATGATGGCCGCTCGTTCGATTTCAGAATGTGTGCTCCACATCTTGTCCATTCGGCGTCTCAACGGAAAACGGTAGTTGAGGCGGCCATGCCGCTGGTAGCAGCGTTCAGACAAAATAAACCGGGCCCCCCACCTGGGAGGCCCGGAATATCGGTGGTTGTGGTCTGTTACATACCAGCCGTAATAGTCTCGCAATTTACACTGGAAGGTGTAATAGTGGCGCACGACGTATCGATCATGCTGGATGTGTAGCACAACTCGCCACCTCCACCGAAGGCGGTGCCATCACAAAGGGCTCGGATAACGGGAAGGTCTGTTCCACCGCCGAGGATCACGCGGTAGACGTAGCGGAAGTCTGCGTTGTCTCCGTCCGGATGGCTTCCCTTTGTAGCGCAAGCGTGGACATTTTCGCCCGACCTCCTCACCCGAACGTCACACTTCCGATTCGTGCCGCCCCAGCCGTAGTACGGACCCACCAAAAAAGACAGCTGGATGTCTTCGGCTGCAACTCCCAGGTCAGGGCAGTTCAGGTCGACCAGCTCGTTTCCAAATCTCTCAAGAGATGCGCCCAACTTGGAGATGTCGCCGGTTGCCGCCCTGTCGCATGCGGTCCTCTTGTAGGACACGTAATAAGGAACAGCGATGGCCAGGATGATGCCGATGATCGCGACCACGACCATCAACTCGATCAGCGTAAATCCCTTCGCGTTCTTCATTTTGCTTAACATATAATCCTCCTCATGTTTATTTGTCAGCGGACTCTTTTCGCTCACGGTGATTCGCTGCCTAAATTTGCTTCGGAATAACCCTCAGTGGAGGATACCAGCAAGAATTGTGCCACTGAACAAAGCAAGAGCCGTTTCCAAATGGAATCAACAGATTAGCTCTAACGCCACCCGGCAAATAATTGTCGGCGATGGACACAATTTGTCGGTGGTGACGAACTGATAGGTAATGCCTTGATTCTTAAACACTATTTTGTTGTAAACATAGTTTACGGGCGGGGCAATTCTTGTCCATCTCCAATCATGCTGTTCGGGAGCCCGGGCAAAGATTGTCGGACAACACTGTATGGCGGAAAATCGTCTGTGCAGTTTGCGATTGATTGAGAACAAAACAGCGTGGTTCCTTGAAAGGCCTCCTTGCTCGCGAGGGCCCCGGTTCCAGGTAAGGGAGGCGGAGCCTCCCGGTATGCATTCCCAGGCAGGGCCTGGGAACGAGAGGAAAGAGCATTCACGCTTCGTTGTGCCTTAACGGGGTCGATCGTTAGGTATCAGGTGGTAGGGCTTTTGATGTCCCGGAGGGACAACGGAATTTCTCGTGAAAATGGATGCGCTGCGAAGTCCCCCGAGTTCAGGCTTGGACCGACTATCCAAGAGGGCGTAGCATGCTACGCCC
>CAZGNL010000081.1:0-22967 GCA_964527475.1 uncultured Syntrophaceae bacterium | reverse complement strand
CGCCCGGGTCTTTCTCCGCGATTGTCCAGCGCTCGTTCGTAGACCCGGGCGATTCGGTCACGGGAAGATGGAACGAGCAGATCAGGCGGATGTTTGGACATGATTTCCTCAACGGAATATCCCAGGATCCGCGCAACTGACGGGCTCACGTAGGTGTAGCCAAGGTCCGGATCAATGGCAAAGATGATGTCCCGTGCCGATTCTATCAGCGTGCGAAAGCGATTGGCGCTTCCCCGTAGTGTTCCCTCGGTTTGCCTGAGCACGGCGATTTGTTGCCTGAGATCTTCATTCGTCTCACCGAGGGCTCCAGTGCGGGCCTCAGATCGGTTCAGTAGTTCCTGCGCTCTGAGGCGCAACCGGGCTGTCAGATAAGAAAGCGCCACTCCCGCGGAGCCGCCCACAAGAGTCCAGAAGATGACTCCGCGTATATCAAGAAGATCAATGCCGAGAACCAGTCCCTGCGGGATCGCAATCAAATTCCCGACGACCATGCCGGCCAGTCCCCAGGGAATCATTTTGATCGCGGTCTTGGTTTTCACGACGCCTCCGCCGGGTTTTGGTAGTCTGTGTGACGCTACTCAATGGAGCATGCTGAGTCCGGACGGCTTGGTTCTTGAATGACTTCGCCATGTTGTGTTTGCCCAAGATGCCGAAGTCAATTCGTCGATGTAGAAATAGGAATAAATTACGCCGGGTTGTGATACTACAGCGCGGCCGGTCCCTAGTCAAGGCTTCTGCTCATGAGGGGTAACCCCTGAGTTTCGGGGGGATCTCTCGCCGGATGTCATTGCGAGCGCAGCGAAGCAATCTCCTGCACAGTGCATGTGGGGATTGCTTCGTCGTTTCACTCCTCGCAATGACATGTTCGCAACGGACGCCTCGCCACGCGAACCTGGATTTCGTGTGTGCGGCGCGAATTTGTTCTGCACCGTTTATCCGGAAATCCCTGACCCCACCCCTCTCCTTCAAGGAGAGGGAGCAAGAGGAGTCCCCTCTCCCCCATTTTGGGGGAGAGGGCTAGGGTGAGGGGGGCTTCACACTTCCTTTTACCCGCAATCCAGTGCTCGATTCGCAAATTGTACTCTATTCCCACCGTACGTGACAGAAAAGCGCGGCACACGGATTTCGTAGATCGGTAGGGTTCACGTGCCCGCGGTCACGCGTCGGTGAACATTATCCTTGACAAAGGAATTGACCGACGGTAGGATTCTGACCGCTGGTTAGAATCTTCAGCCCAGGGCTACACAACCATATGGCCCCCACGGTTGTGGAAGCCTCGGGAAAAGGGCCGGCCGCAGGGACACAGACCCTGCTGAGGAGGGCGCGCGGGGAGCCGCCTCTTCATGGCTTTGGTTTCTTGTGGCGAGGCGCTCAATGGCCTTTGGTTGGTGAACCAGGTGGCAGGCCCTCCGCGTAGCGGGCCTTGATGGAGAAGGGGAGTTTGACAGCAGAAGACAAACACAAAAGAGTGATTCGTGAGCGGAGAAAGAGGGAACGTGATCAGAGGATTCAAAGCATCCTTGGGGCCGCGAAAAAGGTCTTCTTTTCAAAAGGATACGTCAAGGCAACTATGGATGAGATCGCGCTTGAAGCTGAGATCAGCAAGCCCACGATTTACCAGTATTTCAAGACCAAGGATGATTTGTTTTTCTCGCTGATGCTTCCGGTGATTGAGGATATCGGCGAGCAATTGGAAAAGGTGGAGAAGAAGCTGGCAAATGGAGAGTACGGCTCAGGCGGGCTGGTGATACAGGACCTTTTTAACGGTTTCCGGCATAGTTACGATATGGCGCCCGTCACTTTCAGGATTGTCCAGCTTTTTCAGCAGACCGGTCTTGTTGGTGAATTGGACGAGGAGACAGGGTCGCTCCTGAACGAAAAGGGCGCACGCAATTTTCGACTCGCCAGGCGGGTAATGGAAGCCGCGGTAAAACAGGGCCTGATTAAGGACATCAATATCCACGAGTTTGTGGACGTGATTTGGGGTCTCTTTGTAGGAATCGTCCAACTTGAAGACATCAAGTCGCAACACAAGCAGGACAACAAATACCTCAAACCGACCCTGAATATGGCGGAGCGAATCATAATAGACGCCATGTCCACGGAACAGAGGGTCGAGGGTGGATCCAACGGTGGCGGCACATAGCTCTCTACGCACTCAGGACAAGCCGCCGCGGCCCGGCTGCTGCGGCAATCATGGTTGCGAGCGAGCGCCACAGGACATGGTGAACATCCTCGGGCACGCACGACACTAATTGCAGGAGGCGCAGATTGAACTACGAGACGATTCTTTATGAAAAGAACGACAGGATTGCCACCATAACTCTGAACCGGCCTGAAAAATTCAATACGATCAGGCCGCCCATGCCGGATGAATTGGAGAAATCCCTGGGCGAAGCCAACGTGGACCCGGATGTGCGTGTGATCATCTTGCAGGGCGCGGGCAAGGCATTTTGTGCAGGGTTCGACTTCTCCGATGACTTGGATCATTTCAAGGGCTGGGAAGGGCAGGCTGGATCTGAACAATGGGACCCCGGGAAAGACATGATGATGGTGACCAACCCATTCACTGCTCCTATTCCCAAGTTCATGAGCATCTGGCGCAGCTCCAAGCCCGTAGTCGCTCGTGTACACGGCTGGTGCGTGGGTGGGGGTTCCGACATGGCGCTCCTTGCAGACGTGATCATCGCGTCGGAGGACGCGAGGTTTGGAACGCCCTATTCAAGGGTCTGGGGCTGCTATCTGACCAACATGTGGCTTTACCGGCTCGGGTTGACGAGAGTGAAGGCTCTTGCGCTCACCGGTGATTCCATAGACGGCAAGGAGGCCGAGAGAATAGGCCTCATCAACAAGGCGGTCCCGGTTGAGAAGCTCAACGAGGAGACCCAACGCATGGCCCAAAGGATGGCCCAATGCCCAACCACGCAGCTTGCGGCCATGAAACTCGTGATCAACCAGGCTTATGAGAACATGGGCTTGCACAGCAGTCAACTGTTGGGTTGCATCCTGGATGGGTATATGCGCAACACCCCCGAGGGCCTGGACTTTGTCAAGACCTCCAAGGAAAAGGGCGTAGGCGCCGCGATAGCGGAGAGGGACGGCCCCTTCGGCGATTACAGCCAGGCCCCCGGTTCCGAGAAGCCCCACGGAGTTCCATAGCCGGAAGCCCCCGAGAGACGGCACAAAACGGAGTCGGGCATGTTGTTGAAGGGCAAAGTCGTTTTGATAACCGGAGCGTCACGCGGCATAGGCCGGGCCACCGCTCTGATGATGGCGGATGAAGGCGCGGACGTAGCTGTGGCCGATATCCTGCCGGAGGTTGAGGACACGGCCCGACAAATCAAGGAGAAGGGTAGGGGGGCCGCGGCCGCGATATTCGACATCTCGGACCCTTCCGGGGTCCATGATGGAATAGAGAAGATCACACGGGAATTGGGGAACATAGACGTTCTCGTAAACAACGCGGGCATCGTAACGAACATCGCCCGTTTGACCAAAATGACTCACGAGGCGTGGGAGCGAGAGATCTCAGTGAACTTGTCGGGCGCTTTCAACATGATCAAGGCGGTGATCGGCCCCATGATTGAAAAGCAATGGGGTCGGATCGTCAATGTTTCCTCACTTGCGGCAACCGGTGGACTTCACAAACAGATCGGCTATGCGTCGAGCAAAGCGGGCTTACTGGGACTCACCAAGACCGTTGCGCTTGAACACGGCAGGGATGGAATCACGTGCAACGCTGTCTTGCCCGGACTGATAGGCACGGAATTGGTGCGTATGATGCCGGATGAAATCAAGAGTGCTGCGGTCTCCTTTATCCCGACTCGTAGAATCGGTTCAATGGAAGATGTGGCCCATCTCATTTCATTCCTGGGGTCGGAGCGGGCCGGATTCATCAACGGTGAAGAGGTCTACGTAGACGGAGGGATGAGGCTGAATGTGAGCACCCTGGGAAGCCGTAGGGAAATCAAAGAAATGGCCGGATCGTAGGTAATCCTTCAGGCATTCGGGGAGATTTCTCAAGATGTCATTGCGAGCGCAGCGAAGCAATCTCCTGCACGCTGAATATCGAGATTGCTTCGTCGTTTCACTCCTCGCAATGACATGTTAGGAACGGACGTCCCGCCCGCGAAACTGAAGGGTTAGATGCGTAGAGAGGATTTCAAATGACGGAATATTCTCGATCTGGAATACCTTTGAAGCAGGTTTACACTCCTGAAGATGTCCAGGACCTTGATTACGATAGGAATCTGAATGCTCCCGGAGCTTTTCCCTATACACGTGGCAGACGTTTGGGGGCCGGGACGGCCTGGATTCAGCGGGAGTTGTCCGGGGAAGGTGGGCCCGAGAGATCCAACGAGCAGTTCAAATACTTGCTGCAAAAAGGCCAGATGGGGATCGACGTGATCGGTGACAGCCCCACCATGGCTTGTCTCGATCCCGACCATCCGCTTGCCGCCAACACCATTGGAACTCAGGGAGTGTCTCTGTGCTGTCTTGATGACTACAGGGCGCTTTACAAAGATATTCCATTGGATTCCATTTCAATGTCAAGCTCTCTGCCCCCGTCTTTTGTGCTGGCGGCACTCTATCTTGTTGCAAAGGAAAACAATATCTCGCCTGCAAAGCTCCGTGGTTCTGTGCTTCAACCCCCTTTCTATGCCGAGGATTGTGGATACTCAATGCACATGCCGTTTCGTCTCAGGCTGAGATTGTCCACAGATTCTATAGAATTCTGCTCAAAGGAGATGCCCAAGTTTCACTCCTTTGTTGAAGACACATACTTCTTCAGTGAAGCGGGCCTGAACGCTGTGGAGGAAATGGCCCTCGGGTTCATCGAGATCCGCCATGTAGTGCGGGATCTGCTCAAGCGAGGGGTGGACATAGACAGCTTTGCTCCGCGAATCGCGATCCTCGTGAATTGCAGCATGGACTTCTTTGAAGAGATCGCCAAAATCCGCGCGACCAGGCGACTGTTTGCTCGAATGATGAGAGACGAATTCGGGGCGAAAGATCCCCGATCATTGTCCGTAATCATTACCAGCCATACGTCCGGGTTGTCTCTCACCGCTCAACAGCCCTTCAACAACATAGTCCGTGGCGCCTTGGAGTCATTGGCCCTTGTCTTGGCGGGCGTGCAAGCCCTGGAGATCTCGGCCTTTGACGAGGCATATAGGACTCCGAGCCCTGAATCTCACCTGGTGGGGCTCAGAACCCAGCAGGTGATCCACCTGGAGTCCAACATATGCAAGGTGGCTGATCCGCTTGGGGGCTCATACTATGTGGAGTCTCTGACAGACGAGCTTGAAAAACGGATCTGGGACATGGTCATGGATATTGAGTCCAAGGGAGACCCGGCTGAGTTGTCGGACAAGGGTTGGTTCAAGAAGTTCTTTGAAGACTGCATGGCAAGGTATTCCAGGCAGGTCAGTGACGGGGAACTGGTCAAGGTGGGGGTCAACGCTTTTGAGATCCCTCCGGAAGAAGACACATTGCTCAGGGACGTTACCGAGGGAAAGATAGAGCCGTTTCGGGACCGCATAGAATGGACAAAGGACTACAAGAAACAAAGGGACCAAACCTTGATCAAGCAAGTCCTGGAGGATGTCCGCGCGAAGGCGAAAGCTGAAGAAGAGAACATTGTGTATCCGATCATAGCCGCTACGGACGCGGGCGCCACAATGGGAGAAATTGCGGGCATGATGCGCATGGCCTATGATTTTCCGTATGATCCGTACGGCCTGATTGACCCCCCTTACTGAGAGGTTCTACCAATGGACAGAGTCAGGGTACTAATCGGAATTCTCGGTCTGGATCAACATGAAGTGGGCGCAATCGGCGTCTCGAGAATGCTCAGGGATGCGGGAATGGAAGTGATCTATGCCGGCAGGTTCAATACGCCGTCCACCATCGTTCAAACCGGCATCCAGGAAGATGTGGATGTAATAGGCTTGAGCTGCCATTCATGGGAATACCTTTACTGCGTCCCTGAACTGCTGGAACTTATGAAGCAAAGAGCAATAGAAATCCCGGTTGTGGTCGGCGGATCGGTCATTACCACAGGCGACGGAGAAACAATGGTGAACATGGGCGTCGCGGCGAGCTTCGGTCCGTCATCTACAGACAAGGACATTATTGGGACCATAAAAAACATTGTAATGGTTCACCGGGCTTGAAGCGGTTCTGCGCCCGGTGAGGTTTGGAGGGGGCGACTCATCTCCCCCTCCAAACCTCACCCATACGTAATTCCGGGAGCTTGTACGGTTCACGGTGAACGGTTACAAAACATTGTTCCCAAAAGAGAGTAAGTGTGTTACGGTTCGGCTTCTTTGCCGACTTCTCCCAACCATCCATGAAAGAGCGATCATGTCAGCCGAAGCAAATGTTGGTGCAGCCGAAAAGATCTTGGAAATAGACGACTTATGGCTCCGTTTCGGAGGAATTCTAGCCCTGTCCCAGGTCAGTATCCATGTGGGCAAGCATGAGATCCTTGCGATCATCGGCCCGAACGGGGCCGGCAAGTCGAGCCTCCTAAATTGCATCAACGGATTCTACCGCGCCCAGCAGGGGACGATCCATTTTCGGGGAAAGCCGATCCAATCCATGAGGCCCCATGCTGTGGCCAAGCTGGGGATTTCACGCACCTTTCAGAACATCGAACTCTACACGGGGCTCACGGTCCTCGAGAATCTCATGGCTGCACGCCATATTCACATGAAACGGGGCGCCCTGGCCGGGGCCATCTTCTTCGGGCCCGCAATCCGTGAAGAGATCCGGCACCGCGAGGTGGTGGAGGACATCATTGATCTGTTGGAAGTGGAGCCTGTTCGTCAGCAAGTGGTGGGCACGCTTCCTTACGGTGTAAGAAAGAGGGTCGAGTTGGGACGTGCCCTGGCAATGGACCCGACGCTGCTGTTGATGGATGAGCCCATGGCCGGGATGAATGTGGAGGAAAAGGAAGATATGGCTCGATTCATCCTGGATGTGGCCGAATTACGCCGGATCCCCATGATGATTGTAGAGCACGACATGGATGTGGTCCTGGACATCGCAGATCGGACCGTGGTCCTGGATTTCGGCCAGAAGATCGCCGAAGGTCCGCCCATGGAGATTGTAAACAATCCTAAGGTTGTCCAGGCTTACCTCGGGGAGGAGTGAGCAGTGACCTCTCATTATAATGACCCAGCGTTTGATACGCTGCCCAAGCTGCTCAGAGAGCGGGCGCTTCGTTCGGGAGACAGCGAGATAGCCATGCGAGTCAAAGACCGGGGCATCTGGCAACCGTACACCTGGAAGGATTATTACGACCAGGTAAGGGCCCTTTGCCTTGGCATGGTGAGCATGGGGCTGAAGCGGGAAGACACGGTCTCCATCATTGGGGAGAACAAGCCCGAGTGGTATTGGGCCGAACTTGCCGCCCAGTGCGCCGGAGGCATAGGTGTCGGGATCTATACCGATTGCGTGCCGCAAGAGGTGAAGTATTTTGTGGAGCATTCCGAATCCAGCATTGTTGTGGCCCACGATCAGGAGCAGGTGGACAAACTCCTGGAGATCAAAGGGGAACTCCCGCTCCTGAAAAAGGTCATCTACTGGGATCCCAAGGGTCTGTGGGGTTACGATGACCCGGACCTTCTCTCAATGGAAGATGTTATGGAGATGGGTCGGCGCCACGACAAAGATAACCCGGACCTGTTCGACAAACTCATTGACGAGGGCGCCGCCGAGGAGATCGGCGTCCTGTGCTACACTTCGGGGACTACCGGCTTGCCCAAAGGGGCCATGATGTCGTACCTTTTCCTGGTTGCCGGGGGCAGGGAGTGGGCCAAGGTCGACGGCTGGGATCATGGAGGTATCGAGTATCTGTCCTTCATCCCGCCGGCCTGGGCCACTGAGCAGGCTCTGGGTATCGCCGGGGGCCTTGTAGCGGGTATGACGGTGAACTTTCCCGAGAAACCCGAGACAGTGCAAGAGAACCTTCGGGAGATCGGTCCTGATATGCTCTTCTACGGCGCACGGCTGTGGGAAAACGTCAACAGCATGGTCCAGGCACGGATCATCGATTCGAGCCGCCTTCGTCGTTGGCTGTACCACAGGTTGCTCGCTGTCGGCCTGAAGATCGCGGACCTCAAGATTGAACACAAACCCATAGGGTTGTGGTCGCGGTTCCTGGACCGGCTGGCCTACTATGGGGTCTTCCGTGCTTTGAGGGACAGGCTGGGACTTTCTCGGGCCGAGGTGGTCTACTCCGCCGGAGGCGCTCTCAGCCCGGAAATCATCCGCTTTTTCCTGGCGCTGGGGATCGAGATCAAGCTCTTTTACGGCAGCACCGAGATGGGCGCGGTCTCTATTCCCCGTCCTGGTGAAGTGCATCCGGAGACTTCCGGAAAACCCCTGCCGTGGGCCGAAGTCAAGATATCGGACGAAGGTGAAATTTGCGTCAAGAGCAAGTACATGTACTCGGGGTACTACAAGAACCCCGAGGCTACAGCCAAGAAACTCAAGGACGGCTTTTATTGCAGTGAGGACTTCGGGTACATAAACGATGATGGGCACCTGATCGTGATAGACCGAATGGAAGACCTCAAATCACTGGCAAGCGGCCAGAAGTTCTCCCCGCAGTTCACCGAGGTGCGGCTCCGGTTCAGCCCTTACATAAAGGACGTCATAGTGATTGGGGGAGAACAGCGGGATTTTGTCACCAGCCTCATCAATATCGACATGGACAACGTGGGGCGATTTGCTGAAGGCCGCCACATCCCGTACACCACATTTGCGGATCTGTCCCAGAAGCCGGAAGTCATCGGCCTGATCGAGCAGGAGATCCGGCAGGTCAACCAGACTTTACCCGAGCACGCCCGCATTGTCCATTTTGTGAATCTTCACAAGGAATTCGACCCGGACGAAGCCGAGCTCACCCGGACCCGCAAGCTGAGGCGGACCTTTGTGGAAGAGCGTTACAAAGACCTGATCGACGCGTTGTACGGCGATCAGGAAGAGATCGCGGTTGAAGCCCCGGTCACCTATCGAGACGGACGGAAGGGGGTCATCCGGACCTCCATCCTGGTCAATGAGGTACATGGAAAGGCAGGCTCACGCCATGACTGACTTTCTTCAATTGGTTCTCCTGGGGCTGCTGGAAGGCGGGTTGTACGCGCTGGTGGCCGCATCCATCGTCCTGGTCTACAAGTCCACTCATGTGGTGAGCTTGGCCCACGGGCAACTTATGGGCTTTGGGGCCCTGGCCTTCTGGTTCGTCCTGGTCAAATTGCACATGCCCCTTCTGGTGGCCGCGGTCCTGGCTCTGGGCTTCACCGCAATGATGGGATGGGCGATTGAGCGGTGCGCGATGCGCCCCTTGATCGGGCAACCCCTGTTCGCAGCGTTTCTGATCACGTTTGCTGTCTTTCTGATGATGGATGGGATTTTTCAGCTGATTCTCAGGGGAGAATCAGCAAGTTTCGCTGCATTTCTGCCCGAGGGCCAGATCGTCCTGGCCGGGGCCCCGGCGCCGGTCACCCAACTGGTGAGCTTCGGTATATGCCTCTTGCTCTTTTTAGGACTGGCGCTCCTGTTTCAGTACACCAAGATAGGCCTGGGAATGCGCGCCACCGCGGAGGACCACCAGCTGGCCCAAAGTGTGGGCATTTCGGTGCGGTCGATCTTCTCTGCCATCTGGGTCCTTTCAGCCATGGTGGCCGCTGTCGCGGGGGTGGCCCTGGCCAACGTCATGGACATCTACTATCCGCTGCCATATCTGGGCATCAAGGGCCTGACGGTAGCCCTGGTGGGAGGTCTTGATTCGGTGCCCGGGGCTCTGCTGGCGGGTCTCCTGCTGGGTATATTGGAAAACGTAAGCGCGGGCTATTTGGATCCCCTGGTTGGAGGTGGGGTCAAAGAGGTGGCGGCCTACGTCTTGCTGCTCTTTATCTTGCTGATCAAGCCCTACGGCCTGTTGGGCCTGGTGCGGATTGAGAGGATATAATATGTGGCGACCTTCCGGCACATTTGACGAAACCTATAGACAGGACATGGCCATCGTGCGGACTCCGTTGCGGTGGGCCCTGGTGATCCTCGCTCTCGGTCTCTTTTTCCTGACGCCTGTCTTCGGCTCATACTACATCGTGAGCTTCCTCAACTTGCTGGCCATCACGATTATCGCGGTGATGGGACTCCAGATCGTCACCGGTTACTGCGGACAAGTCTCGTTCGGTCAGGCTGCGTTCATGGCTGTCGGCGGGTATGCGTCGGCCATTCTTACCGGGAAGATGGGCTTCTCATTCTGGGTGGCCTTGCCGGTTGCGGGGATTATCACGGGATTATACGGTCTGTTGGGCGGCGCCCCATCCATGCGCATTAAAGGATTTTATCTGGCAGTCGCCACAATTGCCATTCACTTTGTGACCATGTGGCTGCTGCTGCACCTGTCCATCACCGGCCGGTCGCACGGGCTCATTGTGGAACCTCCACAGATCGGTTCGTTCGTTTTCGATACGGACGAACGCATGTTCTACATCATCATGCCGGTCATGCTGATACTGACCTACGGCGCCAGAAACCTTGTTCGCACGCGTGTGGGACGAGCCTTTGTGGCGATTCGAGACAATGACCTGGCCGCTCAGGTCATGGGGATCAATTGCTTCTACTACAAGATGCTGGCATTCTTCATTTCCTGTTTCTATGCAGGTGTGGCCGGTTGTCTCTGGGGTCACCTGACAATGGTGTGCCATCCGGAGCAGTTTACTCTCCTGCATGCGCTGTGGTACATCGGGATGGTCATTGTCGGCGGAATGGGCAGTATTCCCGGGGTTTTCTTCGGGGTGATCCTCATCCGGGGGCTTGATGAGTTGGTGCTGATCGCCTCACCTGTTTTCGCAGAGTGGTTTCCATGGCTGGGCTCCGCGCCGGCCGCGGGTCTCGGAATGACGGCCTTCGGCGTAGTGCTCGCGGTGTTCCTGATCTGGGAGCCAAGGGGATTGGCCCATCGCTGGGAGGTGCTCAAGGCCTCGCTCCGCCTATATCCTTTTGCCCACTAGGTCACGAAATGTGGATATCGGTTCAGGGATGGAACTGTTTTCAGAGGGGGGACACAAAGACAAGGAGGCAACAATGAAGCTTCAATGGATCCGCTGGACGATGGTCGTCTTCGCCCTGGTCCTTCTGGGATGCATGTCGGTGGCGGTGAACGCACAGGCCAAAGAGAAGGAGGTCATGTTTCTGGACCTCTCGGACTTCACAGGGCCGGTGGCCGGATTGGCCTTAGCGGGCAGTTTCGGCGTGGAGGATGTGATCAAGGACGTCAACGCCAAAGGTGGCGTCGATGGCGTGAAGATCAAGTACATAGGCGTAGATACCCGGTACGATGTAGCCCGGGCCCTGTCCGCTTTCAAGCGGTACGCCCGAAACCCCAATGTCGTGGCTATGCAAATCGTGAGCACGCCCCTGGGTAAGATGCTCCAAGCGTTGACCCGCAAGCAGAAGTTCGTCTGCCTGGTTCCTGGAGACGGGGAATTTCAGGCCCATCCGGGAAATTTCTTCCCCTGGGGACCCACGTATCAGGACGCATTTGCGGCCACCGTGGATTGGATACTGAAAGATTGGAAGAAGAAAGGGAAGTCCGGAAAGCCCGCCGTAGCGGTCCTTAGCTGGGACAATGCCTACGGAAGGGAGATGCTCCGAGGGGGCAAGGAATACGCTGAGAAGATGGGAGTCAACCTCCTTAAATCCGAACTCTTTCCACCGGGTTCCTTGAAACACGACATCTACCTGACGCGGTTGGCCAAGGCCGGGGTCAATTATGTATACGTGGGAGGGGTGGATCCTACCCAGACCAACGTGATGAGAGACGCCTCTCGATTGGGACTGACCAAGAAGATCCAGTTCATTTCAGACTACTGGGGACCCTCCTCCCTGGGGCTCGGTCTTCATCCCAAGGCCCTGGAAGGGATGGTCGTCATCTCGTTTTTCCTCCGCGGCGAGGAGGCCCAGAATAACCCATTGGAGAAGCGGCTCTGGACCACGTATCGAAAGAAACCCATGAAAGAGATGAACGAAGGGTACGGTATTGGAGTCGGTTCGGGTCTGGTGTTCGTGGCCGCCGTCAAGGACGCGGTAAAGAGGGTAGGGGCGGACAAGCTGACGCGCGACGAGATTTTCAAGTCCTATCTGAACATCACCGGAACGAGCAAGGAAGGCATTTCGGGACCCTGTGCGTACGGCCCCAAGTCCAGGCGCGGTAGCCAGGTGGTCAAGTTCTACCAGTGCAAAGGCGGCAAGATCGTGCCGATCACTGATTGGGTAAAGACCCCGGATGCGGTCTCCCTGCACAAGTGGTGATTCGTCAACCGCCCTTTTGGCGCAAAGATATGGAGGAAAAGCTATGAAAGGCTACCGATGGATAGTGTGCGGAATCGTCCTGGCCCTGGGGCTGTTGATCGCGGGACTGCCGGCAGGAAACGCATTGGCAGCGGACGCCAAAATCGTGGTTACCCCGGAAAAGACCGTCCTGTCTCCGGCGCTCATAAAGAAGCCGATACAGTTCACGGGATCGGGGTTTGCCGCCAAAGAGTTGGTTATGGTTGAGCTGGTGGTCCCCGCCGGCGTCACGGTCAAGACCATTCCAAAGGGTGAGAATGTGGGTCTCGCGTTCGGCAAGGCCGACGACAAGGGCGTCTTCGCCGCGAAAATGCATCCTGTATCAACGTTGAACTGGTTCTTTCAGGTGGGATGGACCCCCAACATGAAGCCCGACTTCAAGCAGGCGAAACCGCTTCCACCCGGGAAATACGAGATCGAGGCTTCGGGCATGATCTCCGGGAAGACCGCGAAGGCTTCGCTGGAATTCCTGAAGCCGCCGCCCAAAAAAGAGAAAAAGAAGTAAACCACAGGCGAGAAGGGCGTACAAATGCTCCAACTCAACAACATCGAGGTGATTTACAGTGACGTGATCCTTGTCCTCAAGGGAGTCTCCCTTGAGGTCCCGGAAGGGAAGATCGTGGCGCTCCTGGGGGCCAACGGCGCCGGCAAGACCACCACGCTCAAGGCGATCTCCGGAGTACTGCGGACCGAGCTGGGAGAAGTCACCGACGGGAGTATCGAGCTTGACGGGAAACGCACCGACCGAATGGATCCCGAAGAGATCGTGCGACTGGGGATCATCCAGGTCATGGAAGGCAGACGCCTGTTTGAACACCTGACCGTGGAGGAAAACCTGCTCGTCGGGGCTTACCCGAGATCCGATTCGGACGGGATTCGGGAGGACCTGTCCAAGATGTACGATTACTTCCCAAGGTTGGAAGACTTGCGCCGCCGTACCAGCGGATATCTCTCAGGTGGAGAACGCCAGATGCTCGTGATGGGCAGGGCGCTGATGGGACGGCCCAAGGTCATGCTCCTGGACGAGCCGTCCCTTGGGTTGGCCCCATTGTTGGTGAAAGAGATATTCAAGATTGTGAAACGGGTCAACGAGGAGGAAGGGGTTACCATCCTCCTTGTGGAGCAGAACGCCCGCATCGCCCTCGGTCTTGCGGACTTTGGATACGTTATGGAAAACGGCAGGATCGTCCTGGACGGACCTGCGGAGAAGCTCCGGGAGAATGAAGACATAAAGGAGTTCTACCTGGGGCTCAGTGACAAGGGAAAACGCAAGAGTTACAGAGAAGTCAAGCACTACAGGCGGCGCAAGCGCTGGCTTGCTTGACGTTGTTCGGAAACAAAGCCCAAGAGGGCGTCATGCGCTCCCTTGGGCTTACCCGCAAGTCATCGGGTACAAGCTTCGTTGAAATTCGGCTCCGTACGTGGTTGCCTCTCGTTCCCAGGCTCTGTCTGGGACTGCATGCCGGGAGGCTCCGCTTCCCCAACCTGGGGCCGGCACCGCAGAAACACATCCGTCAAAATCGGTGGTGATCCATGAGTGATAACAGGCTTTTCACGGAAGAAGAATTGAAAGCCCTCGGTCAACGAACCGTGGACCTTGTGCAAGCGAGCATTGAAGCCGGTGACCAGGAGGCGGCCGGAAAACTGGCAGGGAGGATGTACAACGAATTTTCGGCCATGCACGACCTTTACAGAGATTGGGTCACCCACCTTCTGACCATTATTGGTGAGCGCTTCGGCGATGAGGCGTTGGCCGAAGCGCTGGAAGAAACGGTGGGAGGCTATACCCGGCGCTTGGGCGGTCGATATGGCGGCAAGTCTGCCCGACGGCGGATTGAGATACTGGCCGCGGGGCTCCGAGGACATCTACAGCCGTTCGATCTCGAAGAAGATGACGAAAAGATCACAATTACCCCGCGACCGTGCGGGAGCGGCGAGCGGCTCGTAAAGGACGGGGCATACGGCCCTCCGTGTAACTTCCTGAAGATCAAGAAGCCGCAACCCATGACTTTTGAGCGTTCGGATTTTCCCGTATACTGCGCTCACTGCTATTTCCAAAACATTGTTCCCGCCGAACCTGGAGGCGCTCCTCTCTTTGCAACGGAACCTTCAGCGGATTTGGCGGAGGAACCGTGCCGTGTCCATATCTACAAATGAACAATGACCCCGCGATCCACGGCGCACGGGCGAATACGCGACCGAAGAAAACCATGATCAGGAGGCTGCCCAGTGGAGTACAATAACATCATTTACGAGATGGAAGACCACGTGGTCACCATCACGCTCAATCGCCCCGAGGTTCACAACTGCATAAGCAGCAGCACCTCCGATGAGTTGCAGACTGCATGGAAGACTTTCCGTGATGATGAGGACGCTTTCGTGGCCATCATCACCGGCGCGGGAGACAAGGCCTTTTCCGCGGGCTGGGATCTGAACGACGCGGCCGCGCTCCACGACATCGGGACGTACGAGGATTACCGGCAGAGTATCTACAATTGTGATGGTTATTGCGGGTACACCAAGAGGATGGACATCTTCAAACCCACTATCGCTGCTGTCAACGGGTACTGTTTTGCCGCGGGATTGGAGACGGCCCTCCTGGCCGACATTCGCATTGCGGCCCAGCGAGCCGAGTTTGGTTGCCTGGAACGCCGATGGAATATCGTGGCCGGTGATGGTCTCACCGTCCGACTCCCGCTGGTTGTGGGGTTTTCCAAGGCGCTGGAACTCCTGATCACCGGCCGACGCATTGACGTTGATGAGGCGTACAGAATCGGCCTGGTCAATGAGGTCGTTCCTGACGATCAGGTGTTGGCCCGGGCAAAGGAACTGGCCCTATCCATCTGCGAGTTGCCCCAAGGGGCGATCCGGTCGGACAAGGAATCGCTAATTCGAGGATATGGTCATACCATAGAGGAGAGACTTCGTATTGAGCAGGAGATGCTCCTGTCCATGTTTATGCGAAAAGACAAGCATGCCCATGGAGCGGGGTCTTTTGTGGGAAAGAAGAAACCCGAATGGAAGCACCACGGGTTATAGGAGCTTGGATGCCTGAGATTCAGGCACAACTAAACATGACAATGCTCGGCATCCTGCCGGCTCACCAGCAAGTGTGAGGTGATTCCTTAGGTGTCGGCCCAGCGACGGTCATCACTCCCCCAGGGAGAGTCCAAGGAGGCAATCAGAATGGCGATCGACGAAAGCGTGTGGAGTTACTTTCAACAGCATCTTGGATACTCGGATGAAGAAATGGCCAAATTCAAGGCCGACCCGAGGAACGAGGACGTTCTTTCCAAGGGCGTGGGTCTGATGAACAAGACGCACGTTGTGGAAGTGGTGGAATCACGTGGGTGCGGGAGCGGGCACAAGGTGGGCGACAAGTTCTATTTGGACGGCGCGGGCAACCTCCTTTCCAAACTGTGCCCCAAGAGGATGTGCATCTTTGCTGTGGGCGCATTGCCCCCGGGTATTCACGCTGCCACTGAGCTGTTCTATGCCGGCGCGGATCCGAACGCCATGCGATTCAAGACGGTGGGTTGTAGCGACGTGGGTCTTGAATGCGGCGGCTGGGGTCACATCTCAATGAAGATTACGGTTGAGGACCGCAAATAGAATCACCAGGACCGCCGGGGCGCCGGCGGTCGGGTGCTTGTGGCTCGGGCAGGGTGAGAGTTCACCGGGGGAGGCGTTTTGCAAGAACGCCTCTCTAGGACCCCCAATACTGTTGAGATAGGAAGAACAACTTCAGCGCAGGTCGTCACCCCGGCGAAAGCCGGGGTCCAGTAGATGCTGATAAGACTGGATTCCGGCTTTCCCCGGATCGGCGTCCGGGGCAGGCTCTGGAATGACGGATAAGGAGTCCAAATTAGGGACGATCCGGCTGTTCTGCCTTCTTATGATTGCAACCCCGTGCTACACGCGGCTGGATCAACTCAATGCAAGGAGTGAATAATGGGCCTCTACGACTTTAGTGTTTACGACATTATGAAGCGCAATGCGGCTATCCATGGTGACGCCGTAGCTCTGATATCCGGCGAAGAGAGGTTGACGCACCGGCAGTTCCTGGAAAAAGTTGACAGACTCGCGTGCGGACTCGCAAACACGGGAGTCAACAAAGGAGACCGAGTTGCGATCCTGGCTCAAAACAGCTTGGAGTACATGTACCTCTATGGCGCGTCCGCGAAGCTAGGAGCGGTAATGCTGCTCATCAACTGGCGTCTGACTCCGAATGAAATCGAGTTGGTGATTGCGGATGGATCTCCCAAGGTCATGTTTGTCGGGTCGGATTTTCAGGAGATGGCTGCGCCGCTGGTCTCCAAATTTGATTCGATTGAGCGGTCCTACTCTATGGGGACGGCAGCGGGAGACTTTGCAGCCTTCCACGATCTGTTGGAAAACAGCGGGGACGACCCTGATGTGGATGTCAGCTCACATGACGCCTTTGCGATCATTCCCACTGCCGCGGTGGCCGGCAAGCCTCGGGGCGCGGTACTGTCACACGGAAACATGACCGCCGCGAATCTTCAGTTCATTGCAGCCTGGCAATTAACGGCAAGAGATTGCACTCTCGCCATGTTGCCGCTGTTTCACATTGCGGGGATGGGCTTCTCACTGGCCGTGATGCACGCGGGCGGGACCAACGTAATCCTCACCAGGTTCGATCCCGACCAGGCCCTGAGGCACATTGATGAAGACAAGGTGACCATGTTCGCCGAGTTCCCGCCCATGTTGTCCACAATGTTGGACAGGAACAAGGAATTGAATCGCGATCTGTCCAGTTTGCGAGTCGCAGGTGGAATGGAAGCCCCGGACATGGTCAAGAGGTTTGAGGAAGAGACCGGCGCTGTTTTCTGGACCGCGTTCGGTCAGTCGGAAACCACCGGTCTGGTCACCCTTGCCCCCTATTTTGAAAGGCAGGGTTCCGCGGGACTACCGTGCTTGATGTCTGATGTGAGAATCGTGGACGAGCACGGCGAATTTGTGGAAACCGGCAAGACCGGGGAGATCGTGGTTCGCGGGCCCCTGGTATTCAAGGGATATTGGAACCTGGAACAAGATACCGAGTACACCTTCAGGGATGGTTGGCACCATACGGGAGACAAGGGACGCCTCGATGAAGACGGTTACCTCTTTTACGCAGGCAGGATGCCCGAAAAGGAGCTGATCAAACCGGGAGGTGAAAACGTATATCCCGCGGAAGTGGAAAAGGTCATCCTGGAGCACCCTCAGGTGGAAGAGGTATCGGTAATCGGTATCCCGGACGACAAATGGGGCGAGGCCATAAAGGCCGTATGTGTCTTGAAGAGTGGAGAATCGCTACCTGAAGCTGAATTGATCGAATTTGTCGCGTCCAAGATCGCTCGATTCAAGAAACCCAAGCACGTCGTCTTTGTTTCCGATCTTCCCAAGACAGGCGACGGGTCCATAGATCGCGCGGAGGTGAAGGCCAAGCACGGCCCGGGCTGATGCCTAATGGCAACTTACATGCCCGAAACCGTGGCCCCAGCGAACCATAGAAGCCCGTTCCTCTCGTTCCCAGGCTCTGCCCGGATCTTTACCCATAACCTGGATCGCTGGACACCGGGTTTGTGTGTCTTGCGGAATTGACCGCGATCTGATGTGGGTGAATGAGAGACAATAGCGCGATAAATTGTAGGATGGGGTGAGCGAGGCGAACCCCATCAATCGAGGCATTATCCGGACGAGGTGCGGCGTGAAAGCCTCGACCGATGGGATTCCCTCCGGTCATCCCATCCTACGTGCTTACGAGCGGCCGACGGGAACGACCACGTTCCTGCGTTCGGCGCATGGCAAGAGGGCGCACACACAGGCGCCTCCCTACACACTGCCCCACGACGAATCTGGGCCCAGACGTAGGGGCAGACCCCGGATCGGAGTCCGGGGCAGGCTCTATGTGTCTGCCCTCCTCGTTGCCCCCCGTAAGTAAATGGGTTGCCTGCCGGCTACCAGGAACCTTGACCGAAGCCGAGCTTTTGCATACTATTGGTTATTTAGAAGCGCAGAATCTGTTCACAGGATTTGATCAATGGAGAAAGCCACTTCACTGCAATCCGAGAAGCCGCGCAAATCCTGGTGGTCCCGCAGAAAGGCCAAGATAAGTGCGGCAGCCCTGATCCCTATTGAGGGACCTTATTTTGTCGGCAGCGCGCCTTTTGTGTTGCTTCTGGTACTGGTGCTCATTGGGACCTTTGCCACAGGGTTCCTCACTTACCGCCACGTGGCGCTGGAGTCCCAAACTGGATCCGTGGGCGAGTCCGTCCTGTGCCGAGCCGATGGGAAGATCAACTGCGATGCGATCCTCTTGACCGATGAGGCTCTCCTGTTCGGCTATGTTCCGTCCGCGACTTTGGGACTCATGGGATCCGTTTTCGCGCTCTGGCTGGTTGTAAATGCTCTGATCAATCAGGGCGTCCGAAAGTTGGCTGTGGCGGTGCTCGTGCTGTATTTCTTTGCCGCAATAGGTTTTAGTTGGTATTTCATATACTTGATGGTGTATGAGGTGCCCTTCATTTGCACGTGGTGCATTGTCGCGCATGTGGTGAACTTCCTTTGTCTGGCGATTGTGCTGGGGCTGGCCATCATGAAGAAAAGGGAATTTCTGCTTCCCGAAATCTCCTCGGTCGCGGAAAGAACATATTTCGTTGCAGCCGCGGCACTGATCTCCCTGTTCGTTTTCGCGTCTGCCACTCTCTGCGAGAAGGCGCTGAGTTTCAACAACGTCCGAGATAGATATGAAGAATTGGCCAATGATCCTGCTGTTATCTTGGCGATGCTCCGGGGTTCGCCGACCTATGAAATCCCGATCTCTTCTCGGGATCCGATATTCGGATCGCGCGATGCCCCTTATGCGATTATCCTCTTCAGTGATTTCCAATGTCCCATATGTTCAAGGGTCGAGGGGTTCTTGCGCAAACTGGTCGCCGCAAACAGGAAGAAGCTCTGTCTGGTTTACAAGAATTATCCGCTCTCGAGCAAGTGCAACCACACAGTGCTCGACCAGGGAGCTTATCATCCCGAGGCCTGCGATGCGGCTCGTGCTGCGGGCGCTGCGTTCCTGCTCGGTGGGTCCCGAATTTTCTGGGCTTATGGGGATCTGCTGTTCCGAAATCGGAAGCAGCTTTCGGAGAGCCCGTGGCTGAAGTTCGCGAAGGATCTCAAACTGGACGAGAACAAGTTTAAGGGACTTCTGAAGCCCGGGTCTCCGGCTGACCTAAAACTGAAAGAGGACGTGAATTTGGGCATAAAGTTGCGTCTGGCAGCGACGCCGCAAATATTCTTCCAAGGAAAGAAGCTGCCGGAGAATTTTGAAGGGGCCTATTTTGTCGGAACCCTGGAACAGCTTGTCCGCGCGGCTCATCCGGAAGAGAAGGCCTTTCGATTGAGAAGCCCGTGACACGTTTGGACCGCTCTGTGGATTGCAGGAACCGGCTGAATGGCCCAATTTCGCCGCGACAGTCTTAACCGCAAAACAGGTAAGCCCCCGGCTCCCTCGCGTAGGGGCAACGCATGCGTCGCCCTCTTTCTCTCGTTCCCAGGCTCTGCTTGGAGCTGCATACCGGGAGGCTCCGCCTCCCCTTCTTGGGGCCGGCGTCTTCGCGAACGTGGAGGACTTTCCTAGGAATCAGCCTCACGACTCTCACTCTTCTTCGCCTGTATTTGGGGGGTAACTCCGACGTAAGCATTCAGTTTCGCGGGGCAGATCCTCTCATCGCGCGTGACATTGCGAGTAGTGAAACGACGAAGCAACCCCCATGCCTGGCGCACAGGAGATTGCTTCGCTGCGCTCGCAATGAGACCCTGCCGGTGCCCCGCCTAAGTGAATGGTTACAACTCGGACGCGTGATGGAGTTGACCGGGTTTTCGCGGTATACTACCCTACCTTGCCGCGCGCATTTGTGCCGCGGGCCGGGCAATGATTTTCCATGGGGTCCCAAGAGATGCAATCTGCCGACACTTTGTCTGCAAGATATGAGAGTTTCGTCCGATTTGTTGTTGCTTTGGCGGGCATCCTCGGGGTGCTGTTTGTTGTTTCCTGCGGTCAGGGTGAAACGGCCTCTTTCCTTCCCAATGAAATCAAAGACATACAGATGGGGATGTCTTGGGAACAAATCCAGCCGGGAATAAAGGATTCCGGGACCTACGCGCGTTCCGAACTCAAGCGGCCCGGCAGATTCAAGATTACTTGGCCCCTGACCTACAGCCACCGGTACAAAAGGATTGAGTTTGAGTTCACGGAGAAGGGTCGTCTGTACCAGGCTCGTTTTGTTCTGCTTGACGAGCTACGATGGAAGTCGAAGTCTCTGAAGAAGAAGTTTTTCAAGAGATTCGGTATTTCCTGGCTCGATCCCGGGAAGATGAGGATCAGGGACAAGGATGTAATAGTCTATGTTCCTGAGAAGAAATCCCCCAATTTTTTCGATATGACCGACGTCCGGACCGGGGAGAAGTGGTTCGAGATTTTTGACCGCAGTGTAAGTGTGATCGACAGGCAGAAGCCGAAGCAAGCTCAAAAGAAAGAAGGCACGACCGGGAAGGATCCTACTGAGCCTCCCGAGAGCACCATGAAAACGGGAGCGGCCGGTCCCCTATCCAAGACCAAGCCCGAATAGGCCGATCTGGTGGGTATTCTGCCTGTGTCCGTCGGGCTAATACTGACTCGTCTTCAGAAGTGTAAGATTGCTTATGCGCAGGAGCCATGCCCGGGCCTGCTGAATATTTCGGCTGATCCTTGTGCCTAGATTCTGAGGCATCAAAGCTGGAATCAGATCCGTATCAGCCTACCATCTCTTCGACAATCTCTTTCACTGAGGGGATGCCGTGAACCAGTCCCGCAACTTGGCCCGCGGGTAGAACACCCGCTTCCAGGTCGCCTTTGATCCAAGAGGCTTCCAACGCGGGGCCCGCGAATATCTCCATGTCGACGGTGTCTTGCTCAAGCAGTGTGTTAACCAGCGGTGTGCGCAGTGAGCGCAGTCGGAAGCGGCCCAGATTCAGTATGGCGGTTCCGGTCTCCGGCAAGTCCACAATGGTGTTCTTGTAATTCGCGTGCGCTATGCACTCTTTGGACGCGATGAACCTTGTGCCCACCTGAACACCCTGAGCCCCGAGGGCCAAGGCGGCCTTGTACCCCCGCGAGTCACCAATTCCGCCGGCTGCGATCACGGGAATCTTGACAGCGTCGACCACCGCGGGTACCAGGACCATGGTAGACGCGCCCCGGAAGCCCTGCATTCCACCGGATTCGGTCCCCTCCGCCACTATCGCATCCGCTCCCAGTGCCTCGGCCTTAACAGCGACATCCACGGTAGGGACCACGACCATAACCCCTATCCCCTGTTCACGAAAGAACGGAATCAGGGCCTTTGGCGA
Source organism: uncultured Syntrophaceae bacterium (assembly GCA_964527475.1). Lineage (GTDB taxonomy): Bacteria > Desulfobacterota > Desulfomonilia > Desulfomonilales > Desulfomonilaceae > CAZGNL01. The sequence goes on along the minus strand of CAZGNL010000081.1, from coordinate 1,205 downwards.
TCCTCCGGAAACGGTGACAGCGCGAGTTCCCTCTTCCGCGAGAACCTGCGCGAACTGCATGGCGAGCGGATTCATGGCATGGAGGTTTGCGCCGAACGGCCGATCGGTGAGGGCTTTAGTTTCCCGTACCTGGGATCGTACCGTCTCCACGTCGGTGGCAAAGGCAGTGGCGAGGAGCCCGTATCCCCCGGCATCGGATACAGCGGCTACAAATTCAGGATTGGAGATCACCCCCATCGCGCCCTGAATTAGCGGATACTTGCTGCCTAGAAGCTCAGAAACTGTGGACATTACGGTCCATCCTTTCACAGGGATTCGCCCTCAAAGAGGCAATGTGCCGTGGGAAACACAGAGCCCAGGCGATCGCCCGGTTCTCCCCCTTTGACAAAGGAGGGCTTGGAGGGGTTTTGAACCAAGATCTTTACACGCTCATGATCCTCATACATGGGGCATTTACCTGAAAATAGATACCCGGGATGACCCCGACGCTCCGCCTTGCACCAACTATTTCGGCGACGCATGCGTAGGCCCTACTGCCGGGCCCCAGGACTCTGCGGACATTTCCATGCTTCGTTGTGCCTGTGAAGTCAGCCATGTAGGTTCCTATAAGAATGGACGCCCTGGAAAATCCTCCGCTTGCCGGCCGCAAATGTGGGCCGTTACCTTGCGCGTCAATCGTCCTTGTCCGAGGCGATCTTAATACGCTTAAACACGATGTCATTCATCTTCTGCGGTCTGACCGCGCGCTGACTGACTACCTCATTTATTCCTTTCTTGAATGCCTCAGGGTCATGAAAGACGTGGGTGCCTTCGACGATTTTGAGATCCGGGAAGTCGGCTCGAATGGTTTCGACAAACTTGTCCTTGAAGGGACACAATTGGATGAGGCAGGAGGTCAAGTGAAGAGAGTCGATTCCATAGTCAACCAGCGCCTGTACCTTGTGCCAGACACGGTCTGAAGCAACCGCTGTCGGACAACCTCCACAGCTTATGACTCCCGTCAGATCCAGGGATTCGTCAGGGTCATAGTCCGCGAAAGATGCGTCACGGCCACGCATAGCCCCAAAGCAGCCGATCATCACGCAATCCATGTCTTCAGTTGTGCTCTTGCATCCCAGTATGCCTATCTTGGCCATATTCAATCCTCCTAATCGTAATGGTTCACCGGGCTTGAAGCGGTTCTGCGCCCGGTGAGAATGGAGGGC
>CAZGNL010000080.1:0-23106 GCA_964527475.1 uncultured Syntrophaceae bacterium | reverse complement strand
GAGTGGCCCCGGACCCCCTCCAAAAGACTTCATTATGTGCGGTACCCGGGCGGAATTGGTTACTTCGGAGCAAAGCCTGTCACGGCATAGCCGTGTCAGCCGCCTTACTCAACGGCCGGCAAGCAGGCAATCAGCCGGACAGAATTCCGTCATGAGCCATGACCCGTGGGCACCGGCGCGGTCTTCCCCTCGTTCCCAGGCTCCGCCTCCCCTACTCGGGGCCGGCGCCTCCTCGAACAACGATGACTTTCATGGGAACTTCCATGCCCAAGTAAGGCACAACGAGGCATAGAAATGTCGGTAAAGTGGAGGGGCCCCGACGTAGGGGCGACGCATGCGTCGCCCTCTTGGATTGTGACACGCGGGAGGCTGTTTGTTCGGATTACGCATACTTCTATAGAAACAAGTGACATCCGAAGATCCTCAAATTCCCTCTCCCATAGGCTGACGCTCACCACACTTGAGACCGATACCGCGGTGATTCGTCCGGAGTAGGACCGGCATCTTGCCGGTCTTCTTGCCACCACGTGCATCTCCTCGGGTCCCGGAGCGGGCTGATGTTTGGCCTGGGCCCGAGAATTTCTTTTCCCCTGGTAGGTGGAGGCTTATCATGGTTCCAGTGGACATGTGGACCTACTGTGGAAATTCCCCTCCACCTTTCTTCTCGTTTCCAGGCTCTGCCCGAAGACCGGGCCTGCTACTCCCGCTCTTCTTCGCCTCAATTTCCGGGCGAACTCCTGGTGAGGATTCGCGTTGACAGACAAACGGATGCCCTGGTAGGGTAAGTAAAGGTGCCAAATAGGTTGTTAGCGACAGGTTCCTCTTGCATTGTCGCTAGGATCTTGAATCGTGGCTATTCCGGCCTCGCGTGCCTCTAGGGGGTTCGTCAAAAAAGGCTCCCGAAACTGAAAAGCGGTGTTGGCGCCGTGGCGTCACTGACTCCCTGTGCGGTCCGACAGAAAGCTTGATGGTCGGCGGCGGTGACTCATTCGGATCTGTAGAAGCCCCCGGGCAAAGACATTCAGACCAGCCAAGTGAATGAGTTCATGACAGGTGTTGGGCTTGGCGCCAAAGAACCGCACCCGTCTTATGTCGCCGAATGGGGTAGATCGGGTTCTTATGTGCCACAAATCAGATGGATGTACGGGAGATTTCCACGTGGAAAAGAAGATAGCTGAGTACCAAGCAGCGCAAGCCACCTATTTGCACTACGACAGCTTCAGATGGCAGGCAGGATCATTGCTCATCGCAGGCGTTTTTGTCTTCTGGGGCTTGTTGGTGAGTTCGTCGCCGCCTGCAACGACGAAAGTTGTAGGCCTGACGGGCATTCTGGTCTCGCTCTTGATGACTATTTGGGTGTTGTTCGCGCATCACTATCGCCAGATCTATCTCTGTAAGCTCGATCGCATCGTCGAGTTGGAGAAAGACTTAGGCTTTGAACAGCACCGGAGGTTCTCCCCGACGGGAGTCGAAGGCCGACGGTACATCATTTTTGGGCCGAAGGGACACCACCTGGACCTAGTGCTTTACATCTGCTCGTCATTGGGTGGCTCCATCGTGGCATGGGTCAAGGCTGGCTTCGGCTGGTGGCTCTTAGCGCCTGTGCCGATCATCGCGGCTATCAGTGCGTACATCCTAGTGAACGAGCACAAGATCTTAGGATCTCTCAACATTGGCAAGGGGGACACTTAACAAGGCTATGTAGCCGACTGGCTGACACTCCCCAATGATAGGCAATGTTAGGACTCAGCAATCGTTTACTCTTCTGGGTTAACGTGATAGCACTTCTTTCTGATCAAAGGTCTCGCCCAGAAAGGAGGTCACTTTCATGACCAAGCTTTTGATCTCACGCGATGGTGATCAGCGCTGCATGTCTCTCCACGAGACCAAAGCCTGAGAGTGTTTTCACCCGTAGAGCTTTGCTTTGCGAACGAAACACATGGCTGTTCGGCGAAGCGCAAACGCCTTGAAGGCATGTCCAAGGTGCTCCAGGCTTTCACCGCGGCATGGCGTGGAGATGGATCATTTGTCCATCCGCTGCATATCACCAGGTCTTCTAGGCAAGGGGGCGGTTGTTGGTGAGCATCTGCCCCCACTCCTCAACGCTGGCCTAGCCCGGCTTGAGCGGGAACCGCACACTAGTGGAAGGTAGCCCATTCTGATCTGTATGAGACCCCCGGACAAAGGCATTCAGACCAGGAGCGGTTTCTGACTGAAGACACCGAGTCTTTTTCCGAGGGGAGCTTGACGGACCTCAACGGCTTGGTGGTAGGCAAGACAGATATCTTCGACCATTTGACTGCCCGATACGGGGAAGAGATCGCCGCAATTCTAGCTCAGGATGATGTACGATGGTTGGAACAAATCAAGGAGTCCAGCTTCAAGAAGAATCTGAAAAAAACAGCTAATGTCGCTGGGAAGCGATTGAATTTTCAAGTACCTCAAAATGGAAAGTTGTGGAATGCCGATAATTGTGGAACCGCAGATTTTCTTCCGAAAGATCAATATGAGAGCCGTTGCCGCCATAATGGAAATCGGACGGGCAATGGGCACGACTCGTAACAACTGATTGCAGCAGATTTCCTCCGCTTGGCTCCGCAAACTGCTGAATTAGAATGTTCGCTGGCAGAAACAGGACAGGCCTATGAACCTATCCCCACGTTCTATCATTACCGTTGGCCAAATAGTTACTGGCGACAAGAAACTCTCACCCTATAGGACCGGTCCTCAGTTGGTGCGCCTGTTCAACGAATACGGGGCGAACGATAGGTACGGGCAAGGTTTTCCATCCCGCGGCCAATACGCCGAAGACCGCCTAAGAGACCTGAACGGCACAGCTGCCCTCAGTGCACTGCTTTCCCAGGTTCTCGATCCACGCGAGTTCATGGATACTGATTTCAAGGTCGAGAACGTACTCGACTATCTCAACAAGCACCTCCGCTATGACGGATACGAAGTTGTTTTGCACAAAGGTCAACCGAAAATCCGTGATCTCGAAGGGGTTCCTGTGGAAGTCCGACATCCTTTCGAAGGATCCGAAGAGGACGGTCATACCTTCATTGATGAGCAACTCCGAAAATCCGAAACAAAGATTCAAGAGGGAGACTACGACGGAGCCATAACCAACGCCCGATCACTCGTGGAGGCAGTCCTTGCAGAGCTGGAACGACAACTCGATGAAAATGCCCCAGATTATGATGGCAATCTCGTCAAGCTGTACCGGCGCGTGCAGAAATTGTTGAACCTAGATCCTGGACGACCCGACATCGAGCAACCATTCAAGCAGGTGCTGTCAGGGCTGACGAGTATCATTAATGGTCTTTCAGGAATAAGTAACCGAATGGGTGATCGTCACGTCCGCACCTACAAACCGTCAAAGCATCACGCTGTACTAGTTGTCAACTCCGCAAGGACGTTGGCGAACTTCCTATTCGAGACACAACAATATCAAGAAGAAAGGGCCCAGAAGACAAACGGATCGAGCTGACGGCGGGAGCCGCCGCGGCTGATCCTTGGCGTCCATTAGCTCACGCATTCGCTCAAGACCCCTGGGCCACCGTACCAACCTCGCGCCAGGGAAGACAAAATGGCCCGATTTGGGGTAGCAAGATCCCCACATCGGTCCGTGGCACCTCGATCGGCGGAAACCAGATCAAAGAGATCACGATTCAGCGCATTCCGGGGTGGGACAATGAATTGGCGCGCGTCCGGGTAAGTTGCTGCCCAGACCAGAACGCGCTGCCTCAGGAGCGTAAAGCAGAGTTGCGGTTCAGCTTGGAACCCTAGAAAGGCCGGGGTATCTTGTACCAATGCGCGGTCAAATGAGTGACTTTGCCTCACCCCGGGGAAGCCACGGCATCCCTCGTAACCCTCACTCTATCCCTCTCCCAGAGGGATAGGGCGTAAAAGGGAACTCCGCTCCGCTCGTTCCCGGGCTCTGCGCGGGACGCCGCCTCCGGCTTGGGGCCGAGGCCTCCGCGAACAAACAGGACTTCTTTACGGCTATGAGCCCTGTTTCGGGATGATTGCATACAAATGAAAACGCTCTGATGAGGCGGCTTCAGGGATCTCTTTGAGGTCGAACCCGAGGTTTCTGATGGAGTCCATTATCTTTGAGTGCAAATCCGGGGCCTTGGAATCCGTAAACAGGAATTCAGGCTTGTGTTCAGTCATGAGGCTCTGAACCTGCTCGCGAGTATCCACAAACATTTCATGCATGGCCACCCCGGAGCGAAGCAGCGAAATAGTGTGGCAGCCCGACAAATAGTGGATCGTCCGCGGACGCGGGGTGAGGATCTTTGCCCCGGGGGCATTGACTTTGAGCCACCGGGCCGCGGTGAAGAACGGCAGGCTCCGGTCCGACTGGGGCCCATAGGCCTGCAGCGGGGTTCGGCATTTGACGATGGCGATCAAATTGTGACCGACATTTGTCAGCGCCAGAGCAATGAAACAGATCACCAGCACACGACCCGGTTCCAAGGGCTTGTCGATTCTGTGCGAAAGCCATTCTACAATTTGCAGTATCCCCAGAGCCAGAAAAAGGTAAAGCGCGGGTGTGAGGAAGATCAAGTATCTGCTGCCCGCTGTTGACAGCAGAAGCCCCATGAACTGGATCACGGTCAATGGGACCAGAAGACGATCGCCGCGGCGGAACGCGACAACCGCGCCCACAGCGGTCACCACTGGGACGATCAATTCCAGGACGTGTGTCTTCAGATAAACCCCTGTCAGAGCATAGCTTCCTTCGGGGAAGTATCCCAGAAATGCAGTGAAGACCACCCAGGCCTGATCCCCAAACCTCCTGGATACCGAGTCCAAGTAGGTTCCTTCAGCGAAAGACACTGGAAAAGACGCCTTATAGGCCAGCCACGTAGCAAAGGGAGCGCAAGCCAATACAAGAAATATCCCTATCCACAAACAACGTTTGGCCGGCCTCATGTCCTTCCACGAGCAGAAGAGAAAAAAGGCCGCAGCCGGAGCGACCCCAAGACCGTTGACGCGTATGATCGGAAGGAGCCCAGTGAGCAAGCCCGCCAATATGACCCATGCCGCGCGATTCTTCGAACAAGAGGCCGAGAGCACCGCGTTCAGGGCCACGAGCGCAAACAGGGCGAACGGAACATCGCTGAGGGTCAACGTTGAATTGTGGAGGAGAACATGGTTGACCGCGAATAGCCCGCCAGCGAGAAAGGCCGTATCCGGTCCACACAATCTCGTGATGAACAAATAGCCGAACCCTGCGGTCAACAGTCCGAGTAGGGCCATAAGAATTCGATAAGTCAGGAAATTATCTCCCAATAGGTAAGCAGCCCCAGCCACAATCAGCGGGTATCCCGGAGGAACAAAGGTGTGGAAATCACCATTGAACACATAGCCTCGATCCGATGCCAGAGATTCCCCCAACCCCAGGTACAAGGCGCTGTCCGGCGTTGCGCGCCAGGAACTGTTAATGATCAGGCAGAATCCCAGTACCGCGACCACCCCGAGGACCCACATGCGACGACGGGTGCCAAGACCTTTTACAACGCGCCCTATTTCCGTGAAGCCCTGAGCCGGAAAGTCTCTCTGCTCAGGGGTCTTCAATTTCCGGTGATTTCCTGCGTGGAAATGTTCAGACTTCAATTGGAATCTCTCGCTAAGAGTGCATGACGATCACTCAAAACAAGATCCTAGCCTTCCCGGCATGAGTCGTCAAGCACGATTGATACGAGTCGGCAAGCCTTCATTTACCAGAATTCCGGGGACACCATACTTAGTTCTGTTGTAACCGTTCACCGTGAACCGTACAAGCTCCCGGAATTACGTGTGGGGGAGGTTTGGAGGGGGAGCTACTGTGCGTAGGGCCAATTTGCGAGCCGGTTGGTGTGGGAGCTTCATTTGTAGTCTGTACCGGCTCCCCGGGCGTGGGTGCTTCGAGAAAGGTTTTGGGTTTATGCTTTGTACGGAGACACGGGGATATCGAGGGATGGGCCACTTGGTCGAAGAACGGATATATCGTGGAGAACCTAATCACACCACGTCGAGTGTGCCCTCCATTCTCACCGGGCGCAGAGCCGCTTCAAGCCCGGTGAACCATTACCTTTATCACTTGTTTGAACGCGCATTCCTATGAAAGTCTCGTGAAAAAACCACCCCTTTCCGGGTCAACGTATGGGGTGGCTTGGAGGGCAATGCTGTTGACTTAAGAAAAAGCCAACCAGTCCCCGTCGTCACCCCGGCGAAAGCCGGGGTCCAGGAGGTATTGAAAGAACTGGATTCCGGCTTTCGCCGGAATGACGGACAATAGTATCCGGATCTACGGTATACGGCTTAAGTCACCAGCATTGGGCTTGGAGGGGAGATGAGTCTCCCCTCCAAAGATGACTGGATTCTTAAAGTATTTACAGAACCGCTTACCTCATCCGGGGCGAAGCCACGGACAAGCTGCCCCAAGATTTTCATACTTCGTTGTCGCTTTCTTGCGATGGGAGTTGGTATAAGACGCAGCATTGCCGGACAAACCCTTACAAGGATTACCCGAGCGTGCTATCCCTTGTCGAGTTCAGCGCAGGCGCTTCGCTCAGTGGAGTCCTTTTGCGACGATCTGACACAAGGTCATGCCTGATGCGCGCTATGTGATTCCCGCACCTTGATAGGCCGCGTCAATGGCGACTGCCGTGGCAGCCTGCCGTCCAGGGTTCCCGGAATAGTAGGTGGCGGCAACACTTTTGAGCATGCGCAGACAATCGGAGAAGGTCGCCATGCGATTCAAACGCGTCAGTGTCAAGTAGTAGAAAATGGCGACTTCCGTCGGGGTGCATACTGGATTGCCCGAACCGTCCCTAGATGTGAGCACATTGTAGGCCGCTTTGTTATGAATTGTACAATTGGTATGAACGCCGCCGTAGTCACCCGTCGTGTATAGGTAGTCGTTCATGTGATCCGGGTGGCCGGTCCGCTTGGGATCACTCATGTCGCGCAGCGGCAGCCCGGTCGGTCGGAAGCCCGAACCGATCTCCCAATCCCAATTGGCTAGTGGATTGGGTTCGCCTGGAAACCAGTTCTTGATCATGATTCCGAAGATGTCGCTGAATGACTCGTTTAATGCGCCGGACTGATCTCGATAGACTAAATCACTTGTGGTCGCCGTTACGCCATGACTCAATTCATGGGCAATAATGTCCAGGTAGCGAGATAAGCTTTCAAAACCGCCGTTGCTTTTCTCTTGGCCGTACCACATCTTTCCGTTCCACCAACATGCATTTCTCCAGTTCGGTGGCGGTTGATCCTTGGCATACGTAACATTGACCAACGAAACGATGATCATCCCCTTGTCATCGATGCCGTTACGCTTGAGGACATTGTTGAAGAAGTCGAAAACGCGTGTTGCATTGGAGTGAGCAGAGACGCCGGCAGTACTATCGGTCCCAAAGTCAGTACTAGCATTGTCTATTGGATCATTGGGCAGTGTAGCGGCGTCAATGTCATTGAACTGGTGGTCGTAGGTTTCAATCCCCCTCAACGGATCACGCAGTTCAAAGCCCGTGCCGGAACCGAGGCCATAGAATTCACGCCGCTTTCCCAACTCATCCGTACCTGTACACACTACAGGCACGTCGATGAAAGCACTAGAGCTGAAGTAGTAGACCAACTGGCCCGTATGAGCATCTACAAGAAAATCATAGGCCTCGAACTTGGCACGTGGTGTCCGCCCGAGAGCGTTCGCGATTTCGTTCCGGCTTTCTTGCTCCTCTGCCGGTGGGATGGCGGGGACATTCCTGAAGTAGAAAACGAGATGCCAATTCCCCTTTTGCTGGTCGAGAAAATAGTTTAGCTCAGGCGCTGCCACGTCAGCCAGGGTCTCTCGGTCCGCGTCACATGCCTTGGCAATCGCATCCAGCGCGTGTGCGGGACTCGTGGAAGCAACGGCAGGCACATCGGGAGGCGCCGCCACGTTGGCATCGATGGCCACAAGCCTTCGGTCACGTCCATCTATCTCCACAGTGGCCTTTGAACCGAAAATCGGAACCGAGCGGCTCGTCTGCGAAAACTCCACGACCCTTGTACCGGTCAACGGTGACTCCTTGGTAGCCTCCAAACGAAGGTCAGGAACAACTTGTGGACGCTCCGGAGCAGTCAAACCTCGAACACCAGGTTTCTTGCTTTCTGCCAGAAAAGACTCAATGTAGTGGCGCGCCGCCTTCTCATCGTTCCAATCGGCAGAACGCGGCGCGGCCGCCGCCTCAGCGTCCGGCTCAGTCGAGCGGAGTGCTCCACGCAGCCGCTCAGGGGCCCGTTCGCTTTCAGGCGCATCCTGAACATCAGCATGAAAGTGCAGCTTCTGAAACTCGCTCATGATTCTTTCCTCCCGTGAATATGGTCGTAGCCACGACTGTCCTACTACTCAGAAAAGGTGTCAAATCAGATCTTGACTCATTTCTGCCAGTTAGAGGCCCCTATTGCTCCTTTTGTCCCGAAAACGGTGCGTATTCCACCATACCGCCGGAGTCGAGCCCAACGGATGCCGGCCTGGAAACAGATTTCAGATGCGCATGGTCTGGATCCTTCTCCCACTGTCATCCATATGATTCCGAAGGGTCCAAGCCAAAACCGCGCCGAACAATGGGTCTCCCGGCGCAGAGACGTAACCATAATATTATAATTACAGCACTCCGTAAAGGGGGTGTCAAGAGCTAGTTTAGGGGGATGTCAATTACCCTAACACTCGAAACATAGGGATTCCACCGCGTGACAGCAAAGAGTTGATAACAAATTCCGCAAAAGTCATCGCGCCAAAGATAGTCAAGTCCTCTTGGCTCAAGTGGTTTTCAAGAATTCCGGGGAATTCCGAGGACACCATACTTTTAGTGGTTCTCGAAATTGATTTCGGATTCCTCGTAAACTTCTTCCTGTGGGGCAGGCTTTCCAGCCTGCCAATCCGTAGAACTCTCGAGAACTGCTATAATTCTGCTTTGCGGTCTCCGTCATTCCATCGGTCTATCCAGGATTCCCTGTTGTTGTGCGTCTGAAACCCGGGCTGATGTGATGTCTCGGTCGCCTTCAGGAGCGCAAACAGATTGCGGAAGCCTCCGGGACAAATGAATCATGACCGGTACCCTTCGCGGCCCGACCTGACTGACTTCAACATGGCTGCCCCACGACCTTCCGCTCATCAATTAAGTATGGTGTCCCCGGAATTCGGGCTGGAATTCGATGCTGCCGGGCTCGTTTTGCTGAGGGCCTGCGAGCACATTTTGGTTGACCAAGGGGCGTCCAGTGAGGTACGCTCGGAAACAGGGAAAAGGAGTCTTTTTCGGCGACGTGACGACGATCTTGTCTCTATCGGCCCGTGTCCGAGGAGACACGGGGACTTTTCAGGTCCGCGGGCCCCGTCTCTCCCCGTTATCGGCCCGAGACCCCAAGATGGCGCGACCCCTGCGTTGTTCCGGCTTAAGCTCAAGACATCCTAATGCAGAGGAACGCACAAATGCTTACCATACCCCCATATTGCCTCGAACTCACATGCGATGATGATGTGTCATCCTATTCAGGAAGGGAATGCCAAGGTGGAAAGGAGTTGAACCATGGAGAAGTTGTCAAGGTTGTTGACGATTTGGGCCTGGACATTTGCCGCGGTCTGGACGGTCGTTCTTGTGGCCTCATTGCTGTGGTACTGGTTTGATGCCGAATCAAGGAGCCGGGAAGTAGCCATTGCCCAGGCCAGGACGGCATTCATGAAGGACGTGGTCTACCGCCGCTGGAACGCGGGGAGCAAAGGAGTTTTTGTGCCCATCAGTCCGCAAGTACCTTCCAACCCATACCTCAAGGTCAAGAATCGCGACATTACCGCCTCGGAGTCGGGCGTCAAGCTTACGATGATCAATCCGGCATATATGACGCGCCAGGTACATGAGATCCAAGATATTGGGCGGGACGGCTTTGTCGGACACATCACCAGCAATCGGCCTATTCGCCCCGAGAACGAACCGGACTGGTGGGAGTCCCAGGCGCTTGCACAGTTCGAGAAGGGCGCGAAAGAGGTCGTCTCAGAGCACAGAGGAACCATCACTTCCCATGTCTTAAGGTTTATGCGACCGCTGTATGTTGAAGAGGTCTGCATGAAATGCCACGCTGCGCAGGGATACAAGGTAGGAGAAGTCAGAGGTGGAATCAGCGTCACTGTCCCCATGGCGGCGCGTATGATGGGGGCATACGACATGCAGACAATCCAGCTCGGTGTACACTTTCTCGTTTGGCTGCTTGGTCTGGCGGGAATATTCGTCGGGTTCAGTAGTCTTCGACGTGCAGCGAGCGAAAGCGAAGTGGAAGAAGAGTCATAGGCGGACCTTATTTGCCATGATCCTTGTCTTCATCATTGTGAACGTCAGCCACACAATTGGCATACCAGCCATAGTGATAGGCAGGGCAATAATGCTTGTTCTCCAATCGATGAACCGCCCGCGAGACCCCCAATTCCTATGAGATTTCGGGCCTCCCCGGGTGTTCGCACCGTCTCGCGAGAAGAAGCCGTGAAAAATTTCTGACAATTGGGTATTATTGGGGACTCACGCGCTCGGCTAATAGGTTTTCGGATACCTTCCCACCAGAATACCCGCTGGTGATGAGGGGCATTGGCTTGCCTACAAGGTCAGGCGCATTGCAGTGAAATGACGGGGAGGTTCGTTGGATGAGTGATTCGCAAAAGAATCTCGATGATATGTGTATCAATACCATTCGCCTGCTCGCGGCCGACGCGATCCAGCAGGCCAACTCCGGTCACCCGGGTCTCCCCCTGGGGGCCGCGCCCATGGCCTATGTCCTGTGGACCAAGTTTCTCAAGCACAATCCAGCCAATCCCGGTTGGGCGGATCGTGACCGTTTTGTGCTCTCCGCGGGCCACGGTTCGGGGATGCTGTACGCTCTGCTTCATCTGACAGGGTACGACCTGTCCCTGGACGACGTGAAGAAATTCAGGCAATGGGGCAGCAAGACACCTGGACATCCGGAGCGTGATCCGGCAGTGGGAATTGAGTGCACCACCGGCCCGCTGGGACAAGGATTCGGGATGGGGGTGGGAATGGCAATGGCCGAAAGGTTCCTTTCGGCCCGGTTCAACCGCCCCGATTTGCCCATAGTGGACCATTTCACCTACGCCATTGTTTCCGATGGAGACCTGATGGAAGGTGTGGCCTCAGAGGCCGCGTCAATCGCGGGCCACCTGAGACTCGGCAAGCTCATCTACCTGTATGACGACAATCACATCTCCATCGAAGGCGCCACTGACATCACATTCACGGAGGACTCCCGAGCGCGTTTCGATGCTTATGGCTGGCACACTCAGACCGTGTCAGACGGCAATAATCTCCTGGACATAGAGAACGCAATCCACCGCGCTCAACAGGAGACCGAACGACCTTCTCTCATTGCGATCCGGACCCACCTCGGTTACGGCAGCCCCAAACAGGACAGTCCGAGCGCGCATGGTGAGCCTCTTGGGGAAGAGGGGCTGCGAAGCACCAAGGAGTTCTTTGGGTGGGATCCTGATCGTCGTTTCCATGTTCCTGATGAGGCTTTGTCTCATTTTAGGAAGATTGTGGAGCGGGGAAAGGATTTGGAGGAGAAGTGGCGCGCTCAGTACACGACTTACGCCGGCACATTCAAGCCCGAGGCCGACGACTTTGAGAGAGAACTGCTCGGAGAACTCCCGTCCGACTGGGACGCGGACATACCTCGCTTGAAACCCGAGGATGGTCCTTTGGCCACAAGATCCGCATCGGGAATGGTGATAAACGCGGTCGCGCCCAGGATTGCGAACCTTTTGGGAGGGTCCGCCGATCTGGCGCCTTCCAACAAGACGTTGATCTCGGATTCGCAGGACTACTCTTCGGGAAATCCCGGTGGTCGCAATATTAGATTCGGAGTCAGAGAGCACTCCATGGGCGCCATCGCAAATGGAATGGCCCTGCACGGAGGCGTAATACCCTATGTAAGCACTTTTCTCATATTTGCCGATTACATGAAGCCTGCTATTCGCCTGTCCGCGCTTATGAACGTGCACGCCATCTTTATTTTCACCCATGACAGCCTCGGAGTCGGAGAAGACGGTCCCACGCACCAGCCCATAGAGCAGCTTGCTTCCCTGCGGGTGATTCCGAACCTCACCGTTTTCCGACCCGCGGACGCCAATGAGACGGCCGCGGCCTGGCGCTTGGCCCTACAGCAAGCGCGGCCGGCTGCGCTTGCCTTGAGCCGTCAGAAATTGCCTATTCTTGATGCGGACCGCGTCCACACAAACGAAGGCGTTGCCGCGGGCGCGTATGTGGTTTCGGACGTGGAAGGAACTCCGGATGTTCTGCTGGTGGCGACAGGTTCTGAGGTTAGCTTGGCACTGGAAGCGCAGGAGAAGCTGGCATCGGACAAAGGCATCCGCGCTCGGGTCGTCTCAATGCCGTGCTGGGAATTGTTTGAAGAACAGCCCGAGGATTACCGGAACCGGATATTCCCTCCGGAGCTTAAGGCACGACTCGCCATTGAGGCTGGTTCGCCTCTGGGTTGGCATCGTTGGGTCGGGGACGGAGGCGACGTCATAGGAGTGAATCGGTTCGGGGCATCCGCACCCGGCTCGGAGGTGCTCAAGAACTACGGATTCAGCGTGGGCAATGTGGTGGAGCGGGCCGAGGCGCTCGTGAGGAGGCACCAATGAAAATAGCGATGGGCGCCGATCACGCTGGATTTCCACTCAAGGAGGATCTCCTTGAGTATCTGAAAAAGGCCGGGTATGAAGTGCTCAACCTGGGGACTTACAGCACCGAGTCGGTCGATTATCCTGATTTCGCTCGTGCTGTGGGAGAGGCGATCCAGCAAGGAAAAGCTGAGCGTGGAATCGTGATCTGCGGAAGTGGAATCGGAGCTTGCATGGTCGCCAACAAAATGAGAGGAATCCGAGCTGGAACATGCCATGACACGTATTCTGCGCATCAAGGAGTCGAGCACGACGACATGAACGTGCTCTGTGTGGGAGGCAGGATTGTCGGACTGAATTTGGCGCTGGAATTGGTGGACGCTTTCCTGGGGGCCCGTTTCACAGCTGAAGAGCGTCACTTGCGCCGTCTTGCCAAGGTGGCTGAAATCGAAGATCAATAGAGAAAGCGCGGTATTAAAATGGAAACATGGTGGCAGGGTCTGGGCTTTCTGAACAAGGGCTTTTTCATCGCGGCCGGTTTCTTCTCCTTGCTCTTTTTGTGGCAACTGATCTCGACGTTGATCGGTCTGGACCACAACGGGGGCGGACACGATGGAGACATCTCCGTGGATCACGGGGATTTCGCAGGGGACGCATCTTTGGATCACGGTGACTTCTCGGGGGACGTTTCAGTTGACCACGGTGAAATCGGGGGAGATCACGTGGCTCACCAGTTGGGCGGGGATATTACCTTTTCACTGGTCTCGATCCGTTCCATTCTGGCTTTCGGCATGCTGTTCAGTTGGTCCGGCGCGCTCTACCTCATGGGCGGGACTTACGTTGTGTTGGCCCTCTTGTACAGTTTTGCGTGGGGCCTGGTCGCCATGCTTTCCGTTTCTTACCTGATTTACAAGCTCGTTCAGCTCCAGGAAACCGGTACCATGTCGATCTGGACCGCCCTGGGTGAAGAGGGGACGGTGTACATCAACGTGCCCCCTGAAGGTGAGGGACGGGTGAGGGTCATGGTCAGCGGCGCCGTAAGCTATGTGAAAGCCCGCTCAACATCAGACAAAACCTTGGAAGCAGGCGCCAGGGTTCGAGTGTGCCGCATCATCGACGACAACACCGTTGAGGTGGAACCAATGGAGAATTCGGAGGGAGAACAAGATGTTTGAAGCGTTCATTTCGACACTTATCCTATTGTTGGTGGTGATGGCTGTTCTGTGGATGTTCGTAAGCCGCTACAAACGCTGCCCCGCCAATAAGATCCTGGTCATCTACGGTAAGACGGGTAAGGGCGTGGCCAAGTGCATTCATGGCGGGGCCGCGTTCGTGTGGCCTGTTCTGCAGTCTTACGAATGGTTGGATCTGGAGCCGTTTGTGGTTCCCATTGAGCTGACCAGCGCGCTTTCTCAAGAGAACATCAGGGTTTCCGTTCCCACGACGGTCACCGCGGCCATCAGCACCCAAGAAGGCATAATGAAAAACGCGGCGGTACGACTTCTTGGACAGGGGCAGGCTGAAGTGCAGAAGCAGGCCCAGGATATAATTCTCGGACAGATGAGAGCCGTGATCGCCACTATGAAAATAGAGGAGATCAACCAGGACCGCCAGGCCTTTATGGGTAAGGTCAACGAGGCTGTTTCGGTTGAGCTTGAAAAAATAGGCCTGGCCCTGATCAACGTGAACATCAGGGATATTGAGGACGAAAGCGGGTACATTCAGGCGCTCGGACGCAAGGCCGCTGCAGAAGCGGTGAACCAGGCCATGGTAGACGTGGCGGACCAAGAGAGGTACGGCAGGATAGGGGTCGCGGAGCGTGAGCGTGACCAACGTCGCGCGGTGGCCGCGGCCGAGGCTGCAGCAGCGGTGGGAGAAGCTGAGGCTGATCGGGATAGACGCAAGGCGGTCGCCGCGGCCAACTCGCAAGCCGCGGTTGGAGAGTCCGAGGCTGAGCGGGATAGACGGCAGCAGATGGCACTTCTTGACGCCACTGCGGTTGAGACCGAGACCGAGGCCAATGCCCGGAAGGCCGGTTACCAGGCAGGCCAGGGAGTGGCGGAAGAAGAGGCTAGAGCCATGAGCACGAGCGCGGCCGTGAGAGCCGATGGAGCGATCCGCGTAGCCGAGCAAGACGCTCAGAAGACCGCGGAGGAAGCGCGAGCCAAGCGTGAGGAGGCAAGGCTCAGAGCGGAGGTCGTGGTGCCCGCGGAGGCTGCAAAGGAAAAGGTGGTCGTGGAAGCAGAGGCTTCTCGACAGAGGCAGGTGCTGCTGGCAGCAGGTGAGGCCCAAGCCATTAAAGTGACGATGGAGGCGCAGGGAGCGGGTGAACAAGCTATTCTGGACGGCAAGTCCCAGGGTTACCGATCCCTTGTGGCCGCGTGTGCCGGCGAGCCGTCGCTTGCCGCATCGTTTCTGCTCATAGAGAAGCTCCTGGAAGTGGCCCAAATCCAGGCCCAGGCCATCAAGGATCTTCCTCTTGAGAAGATCACCGTTTGGGACGGCGGCGGTGACGGCGGTGGTGTCTCCGACCTGGGACGGCGACTCATGGGAGTGCTCCCCCCCATGCACGAACTGGCCAAACTCGTGGGACTCGAACTACCGGAATTCCTCGGACGAGCAGCCGCGGAACCTGAAAACGCGCCCAAGGAAAGGCCATTGCCCGATCATAGGGAGTAATACCAATGCGCAATCAAGAGAGTGAGATCGCTTTCTTGGGTGCCACTGCCGGCTTGCCCAACAGTGCTCTTTATCACTTGTTTGAACGCGCATTGGTATAAGAGTTCACCGGGGGAGGCTTTTTTGCAAAAACGCCCCCCCGAAACTGAATGGTCACTCCCTTGGCGCTAATCGGCGCCGATGGACCCTTCTTCTCTTAACAGTCGCTCGATGTCGGCTATTATCCTCTCTACTACGTGAGGCGGATACGCGCCCCAAAGGTGGGCCATGCTGTAGTGTCTGAGGCCCCAGCTCCAAACAGCGGCGTCCGCCCGTAATTCGAGCAATTCCTTTAGTTGAGCCCTCTGCGCCTTGGAAGCAGGCCATTCACTTTCAGGGGGGCCCTGAATCACCACGTGGCCCAATTCCCTCAGGAACGACCCGATAAAGCGGTTCTCCTCCATACTCAGATGTTCATGGTACAGAACAATGGTATACGTGCGGGCCCCATGAGGCCCTCGGCTGGTGGTACGCATTCCCAGTGGGACTCTCGTGTCAGGCATGATTCTGATGGTAAGAGGTCTCGCGCCTGATACAAACAGATTCAGGACCTCTTGAGGCAGCAAGGAAAACGCCTTCTCGAAGCGCAAACTGACTTTGCTCGACGATTCCCGGTCCAGGTCCCCGACTTCGCGGTTCACATGCTCTTTGACATATGCTCGGACAGTGTCGTTCATTCCGAATTCGGGCATAGTTCTTTCCGCTGAGTGCCGTCGCCTACGGCAAGTGTCCAACAAGTTTCCGGTATTTCAGATCCGGTTCCGATGCTCACACAGGGAAAATCCCTCCCACCAACCCCCTTTGACAAAGGGAGGCAAGGGGCATGTGCGTTAACTTATCGCTGGAATCCAATGTGTCCCGGAGGGACGCTGAGATAGTAGGCCGGCAATTCATTGCCGGTTTCTCGCCGAAATACAAGGACGCATGAGTCCCGGAGGGACGACTGAAATTTATTCCTTGCTTGTCTGAATTCAGCCGTCCCTCCGGGACTAGATCCTTGCTAGTGACGCTCATACCCGGCGATGAATCGCCGGGCTACTATCAAATATTCCTCCGGAATATTCAAGCCAACCATCCTAAGTTAACGCCTATGGGGCAAGGGGGGATCTTGCCTATGTGCGGGGGCCACTTTCCAATTAGACAGGAATTTTGGCAATGCCCATATCAAGGCGCGCGCAGCGGCTACCAGTAATTCGGCATGCGCTTCTTCGGCCGCGGACGCGCGGGGGGCCCCACGGAGACGGGAGGTTCGGCACCCCACTTCTCCAACAGAAGTCGATATTGGTCGTTACCGGGATCCATGACAAGCACCTTGCGGAGCGTTTTCACGGCATCCCTCTTCCGGTTGAGCGCATACTGCACCTGGGCCAGGTTTGCCAATATATCCAGACCCTTACCTTGGCTGAGTTTGACGGCTTTTTCAGCGTACGCCAGCGCTTGACGAGGCATGCGAAAATTCTTGTCTTTGGCCATTGCATGGAGCAGCCCCTGAGCCGCGTGAGCAGGCGCAAAGTTCTTGTCCAATTTGATTGCCTTTTGCAGGTCTTTGACCGCCAGGTCATAATCGCCCATCTTCATGTAAGCTGTGCCACGATCCTTGTACAGGAGGGGCGATGAGGGGTTCATTTCTATGACTTTGTTGAACTCTTCCACAGCCTTTTCGTCTCGCCCTTTTCCGCTGTAGGCCATTCCTTTGTTGTGGTAGGCTGACGCGAACCTGGAATTTATGCTGATCGCCGTGTCAAAAGACCCGATGGCCTTATCGTACTCCTGTTTTCTCAGGAAAGACACGCCCAGATTGTTGTGGAACATCGCGTTCTTGGGATTCAGCTTGATGGCCCGTCGAAGATTCGTGATCGCGCGATCGTACTCGCGCAATCCGTTGAGCGCGTACCCACGATTGTTGTAGAATCGGGGATCTTTCGGATTAACACGGATGGCTTTGTCAAAGTCCTTGATCGCAGGTCCGTAGTCGTGCTTGCCGTTGAACGCAAATCCCCTGGTATTGAGCGCCTCACCGGACATGGGGTCCAGCTTGATCGCCAGATCAAGTACGGCAATGGCCTTGTCGTACTCATTTATTGCGTTATACGCGAACCCGAGGCGCCCCAGAGCCGCTGAGTACGCCGGATCCAACTCAACAGCCTTGAGCAAATCGCCGATAGCGTCTCGAGGCTTGTTCAGCCCGAGATTGACTTCCCCACGTTTTGCCCAGGCTCGCGCGGAACCCGGTTCAAGCTTGACGGCTTCAGAAAAATGTTTCAGGGCCTCTTTCAGCTTCCCGGCATCTTGCCGATCGAGCCCGGTTCTGAAGTAATCGGCAAAAACTTGGGCCCACACCGTGCCCATTCCACATGAAAACACCAAAACAATGACTGGAAACAAGATCTTCAACCGCATAGCTTCTCCTGAGCTTAGGGCCCGTCACGAAATTGGTACTACAACTCATGGATCCTGAGAGCTTGCCGGAACCTATTATCGTCATTCCGGCGAACCCCGGATCGGAATCCCGGGCAGGCGCGGGAATCCAGCTATTGCCGGGCCGTCACAACAGTGATGTATACTCGTTTTGGGACCTTTTGGCAAGGAAACCGGGCCAAGATGAAACCTAACCCCTCAGTCATTCGGGGGGCGACGGGAACAACCACGTTCCTGCGTTCAACGGATGGCAAGAGGGCGCACACACAGGTGCGCCCCTACGCTTGGCTGCGCCATGCACAGATCGTGGCACGATTTGGTTGTGTTTTCAGGTTTTGATACACTTTCACAGGTACGCCCCTACACTTTGCCCCACGAGGAGTCAGGGCCCCGACGTAGGGGCAGACCCCGGATCGGCGTCCGGGGGGGGCAGGCTCTATGTGTCTGCCCTCACCTTCAAAGCCCCCGGAGACTGAGGGTTACGATCAAACCGGCAGCACACTTGACCTGAAATCCGCGGTGTGGCAGTATGTTATTTAGGGCGGATCGGAACACAAGAGGTGGTCCTCATGACTCTAATCACGGCCCGCAAGGTTTTTTCTTTGTCGCGCAAAACGGATCTGATTTCCGTCGTAGACAACCGATCGCATCCCAGCACTCCCCGTGTCGACAGGAGACGGGGTTCCAAGGGCTTCGTGCTCCCGGAACTTCTGGTCGTATGTGCCATAATCGGCATTGCGGTGGTTTTCACCTTAATGTACTCACAGGGCTTCTACAGAGCTTACAAGTTGAGCAAGTTCAAGGCCGCCATACCAAACGCCGTGAACCTGGCCAGGGCTCGGGCCATTGGCACGCAAAGATGGACGAGTCTGAGGTTCAAGGAGCTCGACAGGTCGGAGACGGCCGATTACAGTGTAGGTGAGGACAGCACCAGCACGAATCCACTGCCACAAAACGCACTGCTTTTTACCTATTCAAACAATAAGGCGACCAACGACAGGCAAGTCTACGAAATGGGGGACTCAAGCGGATGGAGCAACAATCCAACGATTTGGTTCAATCAGTTCGGGTACGCGTTTGTAGACCATGACCCCGCCACAGACCCCAGGCCCACCAGTCCCAGCACCCAGAATCTCAGGCTAAGATCCGCCTATGATTGGTTCTATGATAAGGGTTCCGATAGCTGGAAGTATAACAGATACTACAAAATCGACGTGGCCCCCACAGGTAAAGTGAAGCCCATTGAGCTGGCCAAGCCTTGATTGCGCGGCCGCGGCTCCCTGCAACCCTCGCCCCATCCCACTCCGGGGTTATCTTCACGGCCTGAACCGTTGCGGGGGGGCTCACAAGATATTCCCGGCAACAACTGTGGGGACAGGCGTAGGGGCACCGCATGCTGCGCCCTCTTATGATGTTCATGAACCGGTTGCCATGAACATAAACGCCGGAATGGGGGAATAGATCCCAACACGCGCGGTGGCAATTCGGGTTCCGATATTTCCCCTCGGGTGAAGAGGGCGACGCATGCGTCGCCCCTACGCCAGGGACCCGGCGCGTTGCCGCCTTTTTCATAGTTCATTGTCCCTTATTACAGGTGACCGTTGCTATAGTGATTGCCAAAAGTAATTTCCGATTGCTCTGAGAATCAGCCATGTGCGGCAGGCTTTCCAGCCTGCCATTCGGTCAGAACTTTTAGCAACTGCTATATAAGGAGAGATTCATGAATCTTCTTGAAACCATCAGGACGCGTCGAAGCGTTCGAGCTTTTGCAGACGAGCCGATTTCTCGGGAACTACTGGAACAGGTTCTGGAAGACGCGGGTAGAGCGCCTTCGGCTATCAACATGCAGCCGTGGGAGGTCCACGTGGTGCTGGGTGAGGAGCGCAAGAGACTGACGCGGAGACTCATGCGGGCCTACTCTGAACTCGGGCTTACCTGTAGCCCTGGAGCGAGCCGGCCTCTGCCGGACATCTTTGTGCAAAGAGGCAGGGAATGCGCGGACGGGATGACCCCGCTGATAGAGCAGATGGGAACCGACTTCAAGACGTACATCAATGAGGGGAGCCTGGATTTTTACGGCGCCCCGGCTGTGGCGCTTCTCTTCCTGGATGAGGCGTTCCCCTCCGAGCGAATGACCGATATCGGCCTACTTGCGGCTTACCTGGTGCTTGCCGCTGAAGGCCACGGCCTTGCCTCGTGCCCTATTGGTCTGGTGACATCATATGAAGAGGATATCAGAGATCATCTCAATATACCCGATTCCAAGAGGTTGATACTCGCGGTGGCCCTGGGTCGGCCTAAACAGGAAGCTGCAATTAACGAATTCCGATCCCCGAGGGCCCCCCGGAAGGAATTTGTGCGGTGGGTCGATTGACGGTTGCAATGGGGGGATAAGGCCCCAACAGGCGGTTTGCAATTCGAGTTCCGTTATTTCCCGGGTATCGAAGAGGGCGTAGCATGCTACGCCCCTACGCAGGAAGGGCCGCATGCGCGGCCCGCGGCTTTGCCCGGCTTCAGTGGCTTTGCTTCATCTTGCGCACATGGGCGTGTACAATGGAGGACAGCGAGTCGGAGTCCGTTCCCGTAAACGCGCCGGTACCCCCAAAGAGGAAGCGCCGTTTCCCTTTCCCTTCCCCGACCCAGTACTCCGGGTAGAACGTTCCGACCTCCCATCCTTCAGAGTCCGCAGGTTCCGTGCTGTATCCGTTGAGCATCACGCAGGCTAAGTAAAGCTCCGAGTCTGATCGGCTCGTGTCCACCCTCATGTTCTTGATGTCAGTCCCGGCTGAGTTCTTCACATAGTAACGGGAAGTGTGGCCCTCGTCATTGAGAGGGGACGACAAGGGATAGGGCAGTTCTCTGGAAAAGAGCTTCAGATCCTTGAAAGCTATGGCGGATCCCCCATCGGCCAGGCTGAACATCTTGTAATAACTCTTGATTGACGCGGTCAACTTGTGGTCCAGCCTGGACTGGGTGAGAAGACCTACACCGAGCAGACTCACCACCGCCAGGAACATCAAAACAATTGCTACTGCGCTTCCTTTTTGGCTATTCATTGGTTTCACCGTTCCTGGGTCGTTTATCAGGCTAGTACGCACTCAGAATCAGGGTCCTGGGCGCAACGTGCATGATTCTCGAGAACGTGGGAGACCATTGGGGCAGCCACGAGCCACCTTCTTTTCGGGTCTCGCCACGTTTGAATCGGTACCTGGTTTCCACTTTGATACGCCTTAATCCGGTCGGATCCTGGCTGCTGAATCCCCCTTTCACGGGATCGGGCACCCAGAAGGTTGCCAATGCGGCATCAATGAACTGTACGTTGATATAGAAACCGGTCACCTCAAAAAGCGGGCCCCCACCGAGTATGATCTGCCCGTTGCGTTTGAGACATTTATCTTTGAGCTCGTATGAGACCGCGGGCGCGTACAAATAGTTGTCGTCGGTAGATCCGGATTCGGTGAATTTCCCTCCGCCAGCCGGGGAATAGTCCAGACCCATCCAACTCACATTGGTGACGTACCCCGCCCCATCTGTGAGCCCGATGAGGAGCGCTGTCGTGTCATTGTCGCTGTACTTGCCGTCAAGGTAACTCGCCATGAAGCTCTGCAGGTCCGCGCCCGAAGAATAAGCGTACTTCTTAAAGACCGATGGCAAGTAGGCACTGGTGGTCAGGTTCTCTTCTATGCACTTCCCGAAATTGATAAAGAGCTTTTCGTAGTAATCGGTTCCTCCACCATCCACATACAAAGCCAGCTTGCGCTCGTCCGCGACAGCATATCCCGCGTTCATGATGTCGTTCCTGATCATGAACATGGCCATGGATACTTCTTCGCGAAACGACTTCTCCTTTGAAAGGTACTTCCCGTAGGCGCTCTGATACCTGAAAAATGATGCCGCGGCCGCAACGACCAGCGCGAGCAGCGCAGTAGCCACCAGAAGCTCCACAATCGTAAACCCCTTGTGATCATCCATCATCTGCTCCCTGGAAGCCTTACAGGCCGGACCTTGGCACGAAATTGGTTACTGTCGACTTGTACTTGCAGTTGTTGATGCTGGACTTGCAATTCGTGCCTCCCCAACCGACGGTGATGTCTATGCGATCCAGTTGGGTGGACGGGTTGTCCGCAGTGACGTCAACACGGTAATAGACCGCGGTGTCTCTGCCGTCATGCTTGAATGGGCTGATTGAGTCTGACTCCGGGGGCGCGTCAACGGAGTCGGCCTTTAGCAGTTCAATTTCGTCCATGGCCGCAAAATCACCGAACCGCGTCTGAGTGGCATACTGATCCTCTTTCATGGACGTCGTGAGCATTGTGCCAACACCCAACATGCCGATGGCGAGTATGCCGAACGCCACCATTACCTCCAATACGCTGAATCCTGCATTGGACCGGACGGATATAATCATGGTTCGATCCTTACTCCCCAGTCGAATAGCGCCATTCCTACCAGGTGTCACCTGTTTATGGAAAAGCTGAACGAGAGAATGGTTTCCGCGCCGGCTTCGTCTTTGGCGGAAACCTTCACCGGGAATTTTCCTGAGGCGCCCGCGTCCAGCTCCCACGTTATCCTCCCGTCCTGGCGCAGCTTCATGCCGGGAGGGCCCTGTTTGAGGGTCAAGGCCACCTTGCCCCCTTCGGGATCCACGGCCTCCACTTCCGCCTCGTACGTCTCCCCCGTCAGGTTTTGTCGAACAAGCTTCATTTCCGGTCCGGCATTGCCGCACGAGGTCTTCTTCGTGAACATGGGCCCCGGGGCTCCCTCTTCGTCGTAGGGCGTGATCGTGACCTCTATCTTGTCCCCGGATGCTATCGCCCTCTCAAGCTTTACAACGGTATCCGTTTCATCCAGGTCCACAGCATCCGCTTCTTCACCGTTAATCAGCCACTTGAAGTCGGCCCTGACCACCTCCTCGCTGAAGTTGATATTCACCTTCAAATGATCGCCGGTCATGGGCCGAAGAGGCTGGAATTCCACTCCCAGGACTCTCGCGCCTGTGTCGCCGGCCCCGAGAGCGCTCCCCGGGCTGAATAACACACAGCACACCGTTGCAATCACCGTCACCAAAAAAGCCGTCTTCAGAGCATTCATGCCGCCCCCATTCCTGATCCTTGTTGCCATCTATTATATGCCATCCGATCCGAGGTTGCGACAACAAAGGACGGCTGAACTCCCTTTTTTCTCCACGGTCATGCCTGGAGAAAGGCACAAGCAAGCATGAAAGCACCCGTACAGCGCCGGGTCCCGGCAGTAGGGGCTACGCATGCGTAGCCCTTTTCCTAACTGGTACCACGTAGAGCAGACCTGCA
>CAZGNL010000079.1:0-23713 GCA_964527475.1 uncultured Syntrophaceae bacterium | reverse complement strand
CTTCACACTTCGCTACTCCCGTATTCCAGTGCTCGATTCGCAAATCATTCTCCATTCCCACAGCACGTGACAGAAAAGCGCGGCACACCTTAGGGCCTGCCACGAAATAACGTTGGCATTCTCCTGTAGGGCCGGACCCCGGCGGAGTCCGGGGCAGGCTCTATGTGGCCGCCCTTTCCCGCGTGCGCACCCCTACACTGGGGCAGACACGCAGGTCTGCCCCTACAATTGCGTCAGCAACCTGTTGCAAGGTTTGTTTTGTGACACACCCTTACGTGCGGCTCCATCAGATCGGACTTGAAATGTAGCTGCAATTTCGGTATAATGTGGTCAATATCTATTGTAGTAGGAGAAGCAAAAATGCTATCTCGCTTGGTCTTCAAGGTGACGGTATGCCTGTTACTGGTCTCGATGGCGGCGGCCGTGCAGGCGGTGGGCGTTGTTCCGTTGGGCAAGGAGAGATGCAAGAGTTCCTCGCTCGAGGCCGAGGGAATCCTTCCCGACACGTTGAACAGGTTCAAGGAGACCCTGGTGTTTCTAAAATTGGGGTCCGTGGTGGACAGGATCGCGGGGGAGATCAAAGCAGTGCTGAGCCAGTTCGGAGTTCAGACCACACACCACTGGGGGACAGGGAAAGACAATTCCAAAGCGCAAAGCGTGCGCAGACTGAAAAGGAAGAGCAGGATCCGGGCACCCGGAAAATGACGGTGGCAAACCGTGTGTAAGGCTGTAGTTTCTCAGGGCAGATCTTCTGATCGGGCATGTCATTGCGAGGAGTGAACCGACGAAGCAATCCCCATATTCAGCGCGCACGAGATTGCTTCCTCCGGTTCAAGCCCGGAGTCGCAATGACATCTTACGAGAGCCCCCCGAATGACTGAAGGGTAACAACCGTCTTGATATAGCGTTTGCCAACAGATGTATTCCGCGTTGTGGGGATGTCTTGTATGCCGACTCCGATTTCCCGGATCATCGATTTCCAATGATCTCGTAGAGCGTCTCACTGCCTTTGATCCCCTTGAAGCGTTTTGACCCGAGCCTTATTGCCTCAAACAGTTTCCTGTCTTCTACATCGTGGAACGTATGTGATCCGATCAATATCTGGTCAGGGGCCGCGGACTCACAAATCCTGGAGGCCAGGTTTACCGCGTGCCCGAGAATGGTGTAGTCGACTCGCTCGTCAGAGCCGAAGTTCCCCACTATAGCGTTGCCCGTATTGATTCCGTATCGCACACGGAACCGCAGTTCAGCAGGCAGTTCGGACATGGCGACTGCAAGCGCTTCGCGAATGCGCAATGCGGATCGGACGGCTCTAACCGGGGCATCTTCCTGGTCCAGAGGAGCGCCGAAGATTGCCATTGCTCCGTCCCCCAGGTATTTGTCAAGGGTCCCACGCTCGTCGAAAACAACCTCATTGACCGTCTTGAAGAACAGGTTGAGCACTTCTTGTAGCCGGCTGAGAGGAGCCGAAGTGCAAAGCTGCGTGAAGTGAACAATATCACAGAAGAAAATGGTTGCGACGGTTTCCTTGGCCCCCAGGTCGGCCGCTCCTTCGAGTATCAGATCCACCACCTGCGGGGAGTGAAAGCGGCCCAAGCTCTCCCGTATGACCGCATTCTTCAC
Source organism: uncultured Syntrophaceae bacterium (assembly GCA_964527475.1). Lineage (GTDB taxonomy): Bacteria > Desulfobacterota > Desulfomonilia > Desulfomonilales > Desulfomonilaceae > CAZGNL01. The sequence continues at coordinate 22,090 of CAZGNL010000079.1, read as the reverse complement.
GGCTTCTTCTCTGAGGCGTTCCGTGAGACGCCTGCGCTGTATGGCCAGTGCGACCTGATGTCCCATCGCTGTGAGGAGGTCAAGGTCCTCTTTCCCAAAACCGCCCACCGTGTCCAAGCTGTCCACGTACAGCACGCCCAGGATGCTTCGGCCCTCCCAGACGGGAGCAGCCATCGCGGAACCGATTGCGTCCAGTACCACGCTGTCTCCCTCGCAGAATCTGGGATCTTCGGCCGCGTTGTGAGTAAGAATGGAGACCCGGTCTGCCAATACCCTGTTCACTATAGTAGCGCTGACAGTCCTTATGTTCTTGTCTCCGTGTTCAGATCTTTGTTTTGCGGGGACCGGGATGTCGTCATCCCCGCTGAGCAGAATGGTCGCCTGGGAAGGGGAAAAAACCTCGAATATCTCGTCCAGTACATAATCCAGGATCTCTGCCGGATCTTTCTCAAGGGCCACGAGCTCTTCGGTCATGCGGTATAGAGTCAGGAGATTCCGGCTAATGCGCTCCCTCCTGATTCTCGTCGGCGCCTCTCCGAAATGACCGGTAGTCTCAGAGAGATAGTCGCTTATTATCCCGAGTGGTTCAACAACCGGCTGAGCCTCCCCGCTTCTGACAACAGCTTCATCCGCGGTCGGCTCCTCGCCCGGGGTCTCTGCGTCCTGAACGGCCGGGAGAGTCTTTTCAAGGTAGAAGTGCAGACGGAAGGTCCCAACCTGTAATACATCCCCGGGTCTGATCTCCCTTCTATTTAGGATTCGACGACCGTTAACCCACGTTCCGTTGCGGCTTTCAAGATCCTTGACAACAACTCTTCTACCTTCCAGGAGAATCAGGCAATGGTTTCGGGAAATCAGACCGTCGTCGAGGCGTACGTCACAGCCGTCGTGACGACCCACAACCGTTTCCTTGCCGGTCAGGTCGCGTTCGATCTTTCGGCCGTCCGGGCTGACTATGGTCAGATTGAACATTGCCGTTCCCAGAGACTCCATGGTGTCCGGTCAGGTTTCTTCGTTCGTATTGGAGCGCACAGGTTGAAAGGTGTATTCCCCATTCAAACGCGCCGTTTCCCCAACCCCGTCCCAAACGGAGAGGTATAGGGCAAGGTGGGCTAAGTTACTAATTAGATTGCACATCCCCATGAACAAATGGATGAACTGCAAAGTCCGGCGAGTGTCGTCACTGAGCAAGCATCCGAGAGGGTGATCCCGCGTCTCGCGGTAAGTCGCCCCCACGCCGGACCCGGGGCCTTGCCGACATTCTCATGCTCCGTTGTGCCTCGATCTTGAGGCATGAGAGTCGGTATCAAGCCAGTGTTAGAAACTTCATCAGTTTGAAGAGGCCGTCCAGCGCGGGTTGGCTGATTGCAGTGATTCGAAATCCGCACAGGTGGTATCCAAGGGGATTTTCCCTCCTAGTCCAGCGGCATTCGGCCTGGAAACGGATCGGAGGGGTCTTAAGGTAATCTGAGGCCTGTATGACAATGTCTCTACTCGTTCCCACATCCACTTTGACACCGAACAGTTGAACACCCTCTTCCGCTATGTCCTGGACAAGCCCGATAAACTTCCTCGTCTCCGCGTCGTACGCGGGGATTTTGAACAGCATATATCTTCTTACGTGTCTTCGCCGGTTGTCGTCTGAGGTCATAAAAGGCTCTCCTCGTGTTCAGTCCCGGAGCACGTCCGCCTGTTCGGACAGCGGGGCTCGATCCACGTCCAGCGGCCAATCCGGCGGGAGCGGGGCGTTGGCGGCCGGCCGAGGACCTTCCTTTTTCGCGTTCCGACCACTCAAATGCTCTTCCATCAATGTGCGCGCTGTGATCGCTGGTAACCGTTCACCGTGAACCGTACAAGCTCCCGAAATTACGTATGGGTGAGGTTTGGAAGGGGAGATGAGTCTCCCCCTCCAAACCTCACCGGGCGCAGAACCGCTTCAAGCCCGGTGAACCATTACAATCGCCGTGTTTTCCTTTTTCCTGATTTGGTTCCGGTCCGTCTCCTTTGTGTGTTATTGAGGATCTGATTGACCGACCGATTGACAAGGAATCTGAAGGATCGAATCAAATTCTTCTTGTCTCCGCCCGCCTCCATCCTCTTTGTAAGAGAGTATGCCGCCTTGATGAGGCTCATTGCATGTGCTTCCACCACTGCTGAAAATCGTGAAGGACTCTCGATTTCCAATTCATCGAGAATGGCCGGCGCCTGGTCGGGCAAGCCTTCGGCTCGCCGGACGATCGACTTATATTGCTCGTACCGTTCAAGTATCCGGTGAAAGGCTTTAAGAGGATCCTGCCGGGAAGACGCCATCCCTTTGTCAAGAAGATCTGTCAGATCAAGAAGGAAGCGGATCGATTCCGGGTGGGCACGAGACATCCGTTTGACCACATAGTCTAGTACAACCCTCATTGAAAGGGCGGCAAAATCCACTGTTACGTTGTCATGGAACTGGCCGCGCACGCTCTCAAGCTCCCTTCTCAGTGCGGTCACGGACTTCTTCGATATCTCCCATTCCAGGGTAAGGATGGCCTCATTGAGCTTTGCGAGAGGCGCCGACTCGACGGCCGATGCGGAACGTGGTCTTGGGGTAGCCTGCCTGCCCGCAGGCTCCTCGGCGGGCGGGGGAGGCGGTTGACCGCCCTCACTGCCGGTGAACAGGTCCACCATGTGTTGTTCGATTGCACCGGCCATCAGGTCATCGTAGGTCGGTTCTGTAGCGGGGGCCTCATGGGCCGCCGCTTCGTCGGGTTGGGATACGATCTGCTCAACGTCGATTTGCTGTGTTTCAGGCGCCGGAGTATCAGGTTCCTCAACAAAGAGCGTGTCCACCGCCGCGTCGATGGCCATGTCCATCTCAGGATTTCCCGATGAGATTTGGTTCACCGGGGACATGTCGGGCAGCCGGCTTGGCATAGGCGCGGAAGATCTGAAGAGAGAATCCATGGCCTGTGTCAGGGAAGGCCCTTTCGGTGGTCCTGTGTCCGCGCCGGCCTCTTCCTCGGCATCGAATTGCGTCACTCCGATTTCCACACTATCGGCGCTGTCGAGTTCCTCTTCTCCGGTCGTCTCCACAAAGACGGTATCCACCGCCGCGTCGATCATTGCGTCGAGGTCCTCGGTATTGTCCGGCTTGGCCATCTGAATTTCCGCCACAAGCCCTAGCTCACAAGCTTGTGATGCACAGACTTGATTGTGATTTTGCTGATCTCACGCAATGTGTCGAAGATCCCGCCCCCTTGAAGAGCGCTCGCAGAAACATAGGGCACAGGGGTTTTCAGCAGGCTGTTGAGATCCTTGTCCATATCCTCTTCGCTCAAAACAGGGATGACACTTCCCGCCAGGTCCCGCTTGTTGAACTGTATAACAAGTGGGAGTTCATCCAGATCCAGGTTGTCGTCAGCAAGGTTCTCTCGGAGATTCTGCAGACTCTCTTTGTTGGATTCCTTCTGGACCTCCATTGAGTCCGCGACAAATACTACGCCGTCCACGCCTTTCAAAACCATTTTTCGACTCTCGTTGTAGAGTACTTGGCCGGGGACCGTGTAGAGTTGCACTCGGATGTTGAATCCCCTGATCGCGCCCAAGGACAGCGGGAGGAAGTCGAAAAAGAGAGTTTTGTCACCTCGGGTGTCGATAGAGATCATTTTCCCCATGAACTTGGCGTTCATCTTCTGATTGACGTACAGAAGGTTAGTGGTCTTTCCGCATCGCCCGGGACCGTAATAAACGATCTTCACCTGAATTTCCTTCGCGCTCTTGTTTATGAACGCCATGATCAGCCCTCTCTCTTCGGGAGCTTCGATTCCAGCACTTGGGCCACCTCGGAAAGCTTGAGTCGGAGGAGTCCCAGTGAAAGCGAGTTGTCAAAGATTGTTACGACTATGTATTCCGCGCCCACCCGCCTGAAGTGGAACGATTCATTGTGCCCTTTATAAAAGAGCAGCACGAAATCCTCCTCGCCGATCAAGTGAGCTATCTTTTCCGTGGCCGCAAAGTTGGCTGCCGCCACTGCCGCCAGGGTAACCACGTCCATGTCCAACTTGTTTCCCACGTTCACGACGAGAGATCCCGCACTGTCTATCACCAGGATTGACGAGATGTCTTCGGTGAGCACGTCGTTGGTCAAGTATTTTCGAATATCGTCGAGAAGCTCAACGTTTACGATAATGTCCGGACTTCGGCCGGCCTTGATGGTTTCGACCCTGTCCACTTCCTTTTCCACCAGCAAGTCATTCATGATAGCGTCCGCCTCCGTCATGGGGGGAGGCCCGGCCAATCGTTCCAGCAAAGTCAGGTCCTTGCTCATCGATCCGACAAAATCCGGGTTGGAAAGCCCTCCCTTGGACCAATCGGCCAGCATCCCGCTGTGTATGTTCAGCCTTTGTTTGAGTTCTTCATTCCCCAGATGGTCGGCTGCTGCGCTCAAGGCCCCGAGTAGTCTATCTAAGTGCCTTGTGGAGTCACTGCAATCGTCCGGAACTCTATTTACATCCTCGAGCAACCGCTGAATCGTACGTACGTACGCCCACAAAAGAGCGGGCAGCTTTCCCAAGACTTCCACCTTCTCCGCGTCTTTGAAAATGTCTTCCCGAGTTTGGTCCTGTGCCGCCATTTGCTTCAATCCTTTGGTGAGAGGAAAATCTACCTCATGGGAGGTAGTGCCCTACTGGGTTTCTGCCGGATTGCCGGGGAACCCACCATATTTCTGTGAAGACGCGCCGCCAGGCACATCGGACTCCACAGGGTAACGCCGGTGCAGATCCGGTGTAAGGCCGATCAGCCCCGGAGACACGCACACCTGGGGTTACGGCCCGGAGTCCCGATATATCTCTATTTGGCCGCACCTTCCCCTTGTTAGAGTCTTGCGGGCCCTGGGCCCGTCCATGAGATTAGCACACACTTCGGTTTTCCGGAAGTTCCTCAGCACACAAACGCCCATTTTCAGTTCGCTTTCACCACGAGGATCGTCCCTACTCGGGTCGCGGCTATCCGAATTTCTTGGTCTCTGCAAACCTCCGGGCCTGAGTCCTAAGGGCCGACGGAACGTTCCTGCTCTTCGCCAACTTTCTGAGATCCATTTCTCGGAGATGGGGAAGTATCTTCATTGATGCCGGGAGCGGCGTCTTGGAATTGTTCACCAGATTGACTTTGACGTTGTATGACTTCATCCACTGTTTGGTAATTGCAATCTGTCGCAAAACGTCATCGCAGACATGGCGTGATTTGGCAATAGTCTCGATCTCAGGCAACTGGATCTTCGGCGATTTGACCGCGGCAACGGCTACCATCTTTATCGGATCACGCACAAGGATGCTCCTTGCCTCCTTGGTACCCAGCATGGCCAGCTTTATCTTTTCGGCCACTCCCATTTCCAGGATCTTGAAATACAGGCTCTCAAATTCCTGTTCTGAGAGTTCCCACTCGGGCAACTCACCCGGTCTTTCGGTCTGAGCGGCTTCCTCAGGAATCTGTTTAAGGGATTCCGTAATAAAATCGCCCAGGTTCTTGTTCAGGCTGCTTTCAAATTCCCCGGTTTCACGAGCCACAATAAAACGGTTTCCATTCCACGACAATAGTGCCGCCATTGCCGTGAAAGGGCCTTCCTTTCCATCCACGTGGCAATGCAGTATACGAGTGGCGTCTCTGAAAATCTGACCCGATCCCTCTTCGCACATCACTGACACGCGCATGGGAGTCGGCGTGCCTTCCAGGGCGGACAGGACCTCATAGACATCCATTGCATGGAGGCTGCCTGTGACAAAATGGGCCGCGGTGGAGCCTTTTTCAACAACACTCGGGCCCGCTTCCGGAACACTGAGGAGCCTTTCCGCGTCAGCGGTGTCGACATTCTCCACATGAAAATGGGACCGGAGCAGATATCGAAACTTCAAGTCAGTTTGTCGGATAATCGCCTCAACAGCGGGCGTCCCTTCCAACGAGCCAAAAGTCGCTCCGATGAGTTTGCCCCTTTGGAAGAATACTCGTCCGCTCGCTTCAAGCCCTTCCATCAGGATCGTCCCGGTTCGGTTTCCTTGAGCGGCTGCATGAATGAGGCCACGAAGCCCGATGAATGAGACAGGCCCCTCGACCTTGATGTCCCCCAGTCCCCCGAGCATAGACTGCTCGAAGATCTCCAGTCTTTCCGTCAGCTGCGGATCGTCGGACACCTTCTCAAAGAGCTTGGCCGCGACCACGGGGCTCCTTTCCAGGAGTTTCTTGTTTTCGGCCAGACCGGCAAGGATATCCCTGGTCTTCCAATGGTCGAGGATGTGCAGGGCCGTGTCATCCTGGATGTTTTCGCTTTGGCAGGCCACCTTCAAGACGGCCTCATCCCGAATGGTTTCCCTCACAAGAAAATCCATCACAGCAGGATGGAGATCTGATCCCAGACCCTTGCGGAAAGTAGGATTGTCCAGTTGGGCCAAGGTTTCTTTGGCCTGGTCCCTGATTTCGGTGGACTCATCGTGGGACAGGTAACTCAGCAGGACGAGCTTCTCGGTTGTTGAAAGCGGAACCCGTCCCCGTGCGGCCTTGAGTCTCAGGTCATGATCTGTTGTAACGCTCAAATACCTGTGAACGGTCTTGGATATCTTGACCTTGATCGCCTTGCGAACAAGGGGATGGTGATCGGTTTCCAGGACCTCGCGGGCTCGCTGATCCTTGCCAAAGACAATTCGCACCTTGTCCAGGACCGGCAGTGCGACCAAATCCTTGCCGTCAAAGAGTTCATCAATCAGAGCCAGTTCAGACGCGATTTCGTCTGTGACCGTAACTCCCTCGTCGAGCAGCCGCATGGCCTCGATAATAAGGTTCTGCATCCCGACGTGGATCACTTCGGAGATTTCTTCGCCACCTCTGGAAATGGAAAAGCGAGCGCTGGGCCATGCCAAGAGATGGCAAGCCGCGTCCATTCCCTCCATTGCGCCGAGCGTGGCATTGATTATTCGCCCCTGGTTGAAATAGAGAACTCCTTGATCAGTGTTTCTGGCCAGCCGACAGACGCACTGTTTCGAGTTCATCTCGAATACCTCGGAGATCTCGAAAAGGTTCATCGTGTTCAGATCTCCCTCAACCGTCCAGCTCGTACTCGCTTCGTCATCGAACGGATCCTCATCAGGGACGTGTTCCAACGCGTCCATCACGAGGTTGAGGGTGTTGGCCTGAATCCTTTGATCGAAAGGACCGGGCATGGCATGGGTATAGGTAAACCGGGCGTTCTGCCAGCCGAAAGCCTTGTACAGCGCATCCAGGCCATCCGTGTCACCTGCTACGGCCCCCACCACTTTCCCTGTCTCTGTGTAAACCACCGCGGTTTCTTGATCGAAGTGCAGTGTGATTGAAACAGTACGGTTATTGTGATCGACGGCCTGAATGATCTCCCCCAGCCCCAGCAGACCGATGTTTCCCCGGACCTCATCCCTGTCTTCGGCTTCGGCGGCGGACTCCTTCTTTGCCCCGATTCTTTCAATCACCTTTGTGACGACTTCCAGAATAGGTTCAGGAAGCTCAGGGCGGTCCGGTCGGGAGTGCCACCTTCTGGTGGCAGGTATGAGGTTCTTGCGGGCCTGGGAAGATATCTCCGGATCCGGGTCCCTGCTCAGGTAGCACAACATCACCAGGGTGTCACGCAGCGTGAATTCGACCTGCATGGAAGCGGCCTGCAGTTTCTTCTTTCGAGTCGCCTTCGAACCAATGAAGCCGGCAACGCGGGAACTGATCGATACGGTTTTCTTTTCAGGCGATGCCATAGGGATCTGCTTTTTTCCCGGCAAGTACCGGATTATAAGATTCAAATCTGATACTAGCCTTGAACGGCTAATTTGTCAAGATTGCAGCACATCCAGGTAGTTGCCACAGGGCGACCGATTCGGTAAGCTAATGACCGCAGGATTTGAGGGAAGTGCCGTTCCCATGAAATCCCAATGCCCAAGGAAAGGCACAACGAACCATGAAAGTCCTTTCCGCCCGTTCCCAGGCTCTGCCTGTGAATGCATGTCGGGAGGCTCCGCCTCCCATACTTGGGGCCGGCGCCTTCGCGAACATGGAGGACTTTTGTATGAGAGTGTCCTTTTTCTTGGAATGTCGTGGCTTCCCGTCGGGCGACCGCCCGTCGCGCCGTACAAAAGGGCCCTGTTGTTCCACCGGCATTTTCATGTTTCGTTGTGCCTCGATTCTGAGACGTGGGTATCCCATAGATCCTGTTTTCAAGCCCGCGAATACCGAGGAGATAAAAGAGTGTCCAGCATTGGTCTGATGCACAGATTGACAGGGATCAGGAAGATCCGCATCAGTTCGGGCAGTGGCTCGATACGCTGCATTGCAGTGGTTGTGGCGGCTTTGGTGGCCGCCATGTGCCTCAGTTTGTCTGTTGGAGGTTGTTCCAAAAAGATCTTCCGCAAACGAACAATGTCGAGGTTTGATAAGGATGTCACCAAACATAAGTCCCGTGAATACGTGGATTGGAAGAAAAATGGAATCCGTCTTGCCAGGGAAGGTAATCTGGAGGAAGCCATAGAGGCTTTCAAGAATCACGTTGTGGAGGAGCCCGAGAATTTCGTTGGTTTCAATGCCATAGGGGTTTGCTACAAGAAAATGGGCGACCATGCCGGGTCTATGGCAAATTATAATCGAGCATTGGAATTCGCGGATTCTCCTGAAGAGCGTGCCAAGGTGCTCTCCAACATCGCCACCCTCTATTTCTCAGTGGGAAAGAGACAAGCCGCCTTGGGATACTACAAGGAGGCCGCGTCCCAGGATGAATCCAACCCCATTTATCTGATTTCCATAGCCCGAACCTTCATCGTCATGGACGCGTATGACCGCGCGCGCAAGGTCCTGGATGAGGCGGAGAAGATTCACCTGAACCTCAAGAAATATGAGCGAGCGGAAGACAGAGGGCAAGGGTACTATCTCATGGGCTACTGTTTCATTTCCCTGGACGAGCCCGACAAGGCACTCAAATACTTGGAACGCGCCCTGCGAGAGAATCCGGCCAAGTATCTCAAACGTATCCAAGGAGCACTGAATGACGAGAAGAGCCTGTTGTTCACCCTGAAAGATGATCCGAAATTGAGGCGGGTCCTAAACCGGTACGCACGAAGAGCCTCTCCGGACAATTGGGTCAACCCGCGGTGACCAGGTCCGAGCAATCAGACTCATGGGAGAGAATCACTGTACGTGAAGAGCCTGACAATGGGCTGGACAATGGTTCCTGAAGTCGCCATAATTTGACTGGAAGTGCGAAGCGATCAAGAGTTGATCTAACGGCCACAGGGAACGCGGAGGAACTCAGTGGATCAATCGTCTGTTAGAGAAAGATTGGGCGCCTTGCTTGAAGCGGCCGGCCAGATGTTCTGGGAAATCGACCTGAATTTCAATGTGTTGTACGCCAACGAGTTGCTCAAAAGGATCTTTGGAGAGCCTCTGGGTGAGACCTGTCACCAGTTCATGGCCGACAGTGAGAACGTGTGTCCCGGGTGCCCGGTCAAACAGGTGTTCGAAGGTAACGAGCGTGCGGTCTCAGAACGGATGAGATACGACAAACAAGGCCGACCTCTGTGGCTTCAACACACTGCGATTCCCATCAGAGATGAATCAGGCCAAGTGGTCGGCGCCAGTGAGATGATCGTCGACATCACGGAGAGGAAGCTGATGGAGGAGTGGCTGAGGGATTCGGAACACCTGTACCGAAACCTCGTGGAACAGGTTCCGGACATAATTTTCTCACTTGACGCGGCCGGACGCTTTTCCTTTGTGAATACTCAAGCGGAAGGATTCCTGGGGCATCCGGTGAGCGCCATATTGGAAAACACGCCCGCGGACTACGTGATTCCTGAACACCGGGATCGGTTGGAGGCCATCCGGGAGTTGCGGTCTGACGCAATATGGGACGAAGAGGTAGGGATTCTTGATGCCCACGGGAACAAGAAATTCGCGAGAATCCGTGTTAAGGCTTCTTACGGTCGTGGTGAGAGCCCTACAGGCTTCGAGGGGGTCATGCGTGACAGAACGGCCCGTAAGAAGCTGGAAGTGGAACTCAAGGCGTCCAAAGCCGCGCTCCTGGAGAAGATCGCCGTAATTGACGAGCTCTACGAACATATCCTGCAGCAGGGCAAGAGCAAGGCCATTCACGAACATGCCGCGGAAGTGGCCCATGAACTGAGGCAGCCTCTTGCGATCATCGGCGGTTTCGCGCGCAGAATGGCCAAACAACTCGATTCCCCAGACACGCTGGACATCGGGGCCCAGAGGCAGTACTCCGGGATCATATCCAGTGAAATAGGGAGGTTGGAGGTAATACTGGACAGGCTTGTCGATTTCACCTCCCGTGAAGAGGTTCGGCTACAAAATGTCAATCCGAACAGCCTCATCCTGTACTTAATTGGTGTCACAGAGTCACGAACACGGGAGAAGCGCCTACACGTGGAAGTGACCCTGGGTCCCGAGACGGACGCTGTGCCCCTTGATCCGGGCCGTTTCCAGCAGCTGTTCTTGAACCTGTTGTGCAACGCGATTGAAGCCTCCCCGGGGGAAGGAGTTATAGCGGTGAACACGGGGGTCTCGCTACCCAGTGAGAAGGCCCTGGAGACCGGAAATCTGGAATCAGAAGGGTACTATGAAATGAAAATACGCAATGAAGGGCCCGAAATACCGCCTGAGGAACTCCAAAAGGTATTTAAGCCCTTTTTCACCACAAAGGAACACGGCACCGGACTCGGACTGGCCGTGACCAAGAAAATAGTGGAAGATCACAGCGGCTCCATCTCGGTGAAGTCCGACAAGGACGGAACAGTTTTCACGGTGTGGTTTCCCCTGTCCGACCTTGGCCACAGCAGCCGCAGGTTTCCGCCCGGGGAGCGGCCGCCTGAGATCCCCGACGCCACTTGATTCGGCTACATGCGGTTGCACGCCTTGCTTCGTCTGCACAGGAGATCGTGGAGCACGTAGCACGTAGGATGGGATGACCGGAGGGAATCCCATCGGTCGAGGCTTTCACGCCACACCTCACCCGGACAATTCCTCTTCGTTGTCGTTCTCTTGACATGAGAGTTTACCTGAAAGTCCAGTGAAGAAACCATCCCATACGTAGACCCGCAAAGGGGTGGTTTTTCCACGGGACCTTCATGCGAATCTTCATGCCTTATCTTTAGCGTCCGTCACGGAATAACCCTTGCAAGTGACACGCGCCTCATCCTTGCGATAAAGAGGGCGACGCATGCGTCGCGCCGTACGTCCTTGGCCCGCGGCGCCTTCTGTTGCCGTCAGGTTTATTTTGTGACAAACCCTTAGGCATGAGAGTTCACGTGAACGCGGTCCATCAGTTCTCGGGTTCTTCGTCGCCCAGGACGATCTGCTGAATGCCCGCGCACGCGGCTTGGTCCTCCGACGGGGAGTCCCACTCCGAGCAGACATCCGTTTCTTTAGCAGGCCGCGCCTCGATGATCTCCAGTTCGTACTGTAAAGCCATTCCGGACAGCGAATGATTCAGGTCGATGACAATGGTGTTGTCCCGCACCTCCCGAATTCTCACTGAGTCAGGCCCTTCGCCGCCTTTGGTCACGAGCGGCAATTCCATCCCCGGATATGGACTGAAGCTCTCGGGAAAATGAAATTCATCCTTATTCTTTTCGATGATCAGTTCTTCCCTGCGCTCTCCAAATGCCTCCTCCGCCGGGACAGTGAACGAGAGCCGTTCACCTTCCCCATGTCCTATCAGGCGTTTTTCAAGCCCCGGCACCACGTGCAGGTACCCTGTCACAAAATCCATTGTCTCAGGAACTTCTCCGCCCTTGAGCACGGGTCCACCCTCAACCTGGACCCGGTACTTGATTTTCACATAAGTCTTCTTTGCCCCAATATTGAATACTTGGGGGTGTGAATTGTCTACCATGGGGTTTATCTCCTCAAAGAATCGTTGGTCTTGCCGTCATCTCATCCAGCATCTCACAAGGTGTCCGGAAGGTTTCTCTTCAAGGGTCGGCGGCTCCTTGCACACCTCGTCCACCTCCGGGCACCTTTCCTGAAATGTGCAGCCGACTGGAAGATTCCTCAAATCCGGGACCAGTCCCGGAATCACATAAAGGCGTTCGGATTTTCGACCGCTGCCGCGATCTATCCGGGGAATCGATCGGAGCAGGCCCCGGGTATACGGATGCCGGGGGTCCGAGAACAATTCCTTTGCAGACGCCTCCTCCACGATCATGCCGGTGTACATCACAGCCACCCGGTCCGCCATCTCAGCCACCACTCCAAGATCGTGAGTGATCAGTATTATGCCGGTTCCCTTTGTGGTTTTGATATCGTTCATGAGATCCAAGATCTGGGCCTGAATAGTCACGTCAAGAGCCGTGGTGGGTTCGTCGGCGAGCATGAGCTTCGGATCGCATGCCAGGGCCATGGCTATCATCACGCGCTGGCGCATGCCTCCGCTCATCTGATGGGGATAGTCGCGGGCCCTGCGTTCCGGAGACGAAATACCCACCTTGCGCAGCATGTCCACCGCGGCCTGGGCTGCGTCGCTTTTGTTCATGTCACGATGCACGCGGAAAACCTCGCCTATTTGGTCTTCCACCTTGAAGACCGGGTTGAGGGAGGTCATAGGCTCCTGAAAAATCATGGAGATGTCGTTTCCGCGGATCTTTCGCATGTCCGCAGGGCTCAAGGAAAGAAGGTCCACGCCGTCGAATTCGACTTTCCCTGCTGCGATCTCTCCCGGGGGCGAAGGAATCAGGCGCATGATCGACAGGGCCGTCACGCTTTTTCCGCAACCCGACTCCCCCACGAGTCCCAGAGTCTCCCCTGCGTGCAAGTTCAAGTCAAGATTGTCCACCGCAACCGCTTCGCTGTCATTGGAACTGAAAACGGTTCTCAGACCTCGAATATGTAGAAGTTGATTCATAACCGCTTTGTTCTATGCTTTCAGGAGATAAAACTCAAGCCAAGACCGAAGATTCCAGGACGACCAACATCCTGTGAATGCTGAAAGACCCTATTCCTGCTCACGTTTAAGACCAACTTACATGCCTCGACAGCGCCGGCAGGAAAGTCGGAATCAAATGTCCAGGTAGGGGAGAATGAAAAAGGACCCGAAAAAACCTGTTCCGAAACAGAACAGGGCAACAAGGAGAGCGAGCACCAGGAACGAACTCTTCAGAAGAAACGCGTCGAGCGCGCCGCAGAGCCAGCACCCGAATGCAATGAGCACGGATGGGGTCTGAATGTCGTAATCCATTCCGTGTTCCGAAAACTGGGGGAGAATGGGCAGGAAATAGAGCGCCACATTAAAGAAGAACAACAGGCCCGCAAATACGCGACCGCGAACGATCTGGCCCAGGCCCGGAAATATCAAGGACAGAATCGGAGCGGTTACCCTGGATCGACGCTTCTTTTTGTCATCCCTACTTCTGTCACGGGTCATGATACGGATTCGCTTTCACAGTGTAGTATTGCCTTTGCGTATGCCGCGCTGCAAGGCGGCGCCAGGGGCGCTCAGCCTGTGCTTCTCTCGGACGCGGAAGGGATTTGAGCGTCTTTCCCGGGCAACTTTCCCACAGCGCGCTTCTACGAGAGCTTCCGCGCGGACGCACGCCAGTCACGTGGATATAGTTCAACACCATCCGCAAGTCAACCACGGAATCCAAAGCCCGGCGATGAAGAGGCTGTCCTAAAACCTGGAAAGATACAGGAATCGTGCCTCGATCTGTGCATGGCGAGGCCGTGCGTACGGCGCGCCGCATGCTGCGCCTTCTTAATTCCGATACATTACAGACTGTCCTCCGTGGAAGCCCTCATCTGGGTAGCACGATCCGTGTATGAAATTGAGCTTTGATACAGCCTTACAGGTGAGCCCCTACACTCTGCACCACGACGGATCCAGACCCAGACGTAGGGGCAGACCTGTGTGTCTGCCCTTCGAGGGTGAATGATTACTATGGGGAAAGAGGGACGCTCTTAAATTCCTCAGTTTCCCGGGTGGAGCATTGCGAACAAATGGAGCACGTAGGATGGGATGACCGGAGGGAATCCCATCGGTCGCGGTTTTCACGCCTCACCTCATCGGGAAAATTCCTCGATCTATGGGGTTCGCTTCACTCACCCCATCCTACCATTGTCACTCCTATGAAAATGGATGCACTGGGGAGTTCCCCGAGTGGCGGCTCAGATCGGGTGGGGGTCTTGTATCTTGATCCGCTTCATGATCCGGAAAGGAACAGATCAAGAAGCAAGACTTGACCCCGATCTTGACGATCTCAATACCGGGTTGAGCGCATTGAATTAGAGGACAACAACATCAACCGCCTGCAATTGAATCAAGCTCCAATCTTACCTCATCTTCGTTCATCACGGACTTGAAATCTGCGGCGTCGCCGATTACTTTCCCTATGATGTTCACCGCGGATGCCGGGACTATTTTGCCCGGTTCGCTCATAGGGGTGGGGCCGAAAAAGATACAGAATGCCTTGCCTGTGGGCCAGTATCCCAATTCCCCCATGTCTACGACTTCTTTGGCGCTTTCGTCAAGCTGCGCATCCACCGGTATGGTGAAGTAGATTTCGTCGCCCCAGGTGCTGAACCCGGCCTTGAGGGGCAATACGGCAGCCACCTTCTTGGCCGTTGGGGTGTCGTTGAGTTGCGCGTTCACGGATAGGTCGCCCACAGTTATTCTGATTTTCATGATCGTCGTCCTTTCAGTTCGTAAGAGTTCACCGGGGGAGGCGTTTTTGCAAAAACGCCTCCCCCGGGACCCCCTCCCAAAAACTCCCATTTCACGGGCCGACAAGCTTGGGAGCTTCCTGAAAAACTGGTGGCGGCCGCCAAACATGGTTGCTCCTTAGAGGGTGCTCATTGAGGCTTTTGCTAGGCTGGAATTCTGCTCCATCCGGACTGGAGCTAGGGAGCGAAGATCTGTAAGAAAGATGAACTTCGTCCCTCTGAACGGTTACTATAATTCAACGTGAGAACACGCACAAGAGTACATCCAGTCTGTGAACTTTTCAAGACCAGGCTGGAGAGTGCAACCTCGTGGTGTAAGGAGCGTAATGGTTCACCGGGCTTGAAGCGGTTCTGCGCCCGGTGAGAATGGAGGGGGCGACTCATCTCCCCCTCCAAACCTCCCCCATACGTAATTCCGGGAGCTTGTACGGTTCGCGGTGAACGGTTACTAAGGATCTATAGTGATGCGCATTGATATTCGGTGTTAAGATGACCCTCTCCCTACGCCTATAGACGTTAACTTAGGACTTGTCACCAAATAAACCTGACAGCAACAGAAGGCGCCGCGGGCCAAGGACGTACGGCGCGACGCATGCGTAGCCCCTACAGCGGAAACCCCGCATCAATGCCGTCCGGCCGAAGCCCCCTGTGTCAAGTGTGTCGCTGAGTCAGCGTCGAGAGGGGCCGGGAACCCCTCTCCCCTGGTGGGAGAGGATTAAAGTGAGCGGGTTCCAGCCGTGGAACCCATTTTCAATGCGTGGCACTATTGATTGTTTTTAATTGGGAAAACCTTTTTGTGTCGGCCCATTGAGTCCGTCTCAACCAGAGGTAGGAACTCAGAAACCGGTGTGCTCGATCGACAACCAATTGAAAGCCTGCAGAGGATGCTCTATTGTGGTGAGCAGAGTGGAACTTGTACATTGCTCTTCACTACGGAAGCTCCCATGAATCTGCGCGATATAGGAGAATTCGGATTCATCGACCGTGTCGCTCCTCTGGGCGCCATAAGGCCTGAGGGCGTTGTCAAGGGCATTGGGGACGATTGCGCGGTGATGGATCTCGGGGGTCCTGATTACCTGCTGATGACCACAGACCTGCTGGTGGAGAAAGTGCATTTCCTGTTCCAATGGGGGTCTCCGGAGGTAATCGGCGCAAAGGCCCTGGCGATCAACCTCTCCGATATCGCGGGGTGCGGTGGTAAGCCGCTTGACGCTTTCATAAGCCTCGCGATTCCCGACCGGATCGAAGTGGAGTGGCTCGACCGCTTCTACCGAGGCATGAGCGATATCGCGCGGGAATACTCGGTGAATCTACTCGGTGGGGACACCACCGGCTCCAAGAACGATCTCCTGATAAACATAGCGCTTACAGGATCGGTTCCCCGTGAAGAAGTGCTCTTTCGGCACACAGCCCAAGCGGGCGACATCATCGTGCTCACAGGGCATCCGGGTGATTCCGCGGCCGGTCTGGAAATTCTGATCGGGTCCACGGACCTGCCCGTAGATTGCGCGCCGGACCTTGTCCGGGCTCATTTGGAACCCCGACCCCACGTGAAGGAGGGCCGCCTCCTTGCCGAGTCGGGCGCTTGCACAGCCGCAATTGACGTCTCGGACGGGGTTTCCTCAGACCTGGGTCACCTCTGTCGAGAGTCCGGTTTGGCGGCCGTGCTTTACGAAAACAAACTCCCAATGACTCAAGAACTCATGACAATCGCGACACGGATGGCCATAGATCCGCTTGATTTCACTCTCCACGGAGGCGAGGCGTACGTGCTTCTCGCGGCAATAAGACCATCTCGGGTCGCGGATCTTGAAGATTTGTTCGAACAAAGAGGCTGCGAGCTCCACCCCATAGGGGAGTTCGCTCCAGGGACGGGAATCCAACTGGCCCGGACCGACGGGTCTACCGAGACCCTGGCCCCCCGTGGGTGGGACCATTTCAAGTAGCGAATGGAGCACGACTCCGTGTGCCTTCTTCCTCTCGTTCCCAGGCTCTGCCTTGGAACGCATACCGGGAGGCACTGCGTTCCGGCCATTGGCATGCGGATTTCCCTCGCGAACCGCGTGGGAAAATGGCCCGGTAATCCCTCGTCATTCATGAGGAAAAAATGACTTGACAGCATAGCAATATGCATATATAGATATGAAGACGCTCTTCAATCCCGGTGGAGGGAAGATGAAAAACCTGACTTTGACCCGAAGAAAATTTCTCGTGGGTTCCGCCGCGGGTGGCGCATCAATGGCGGCCTCTCGTTATCTGAGTTTTGACGCGTGGGCCTCGATTCGGCAACCTGCAGGAGATCTGAAAGTGACGCCGACCCTTTGCGATGCATGCGGGAACTGGTGCGCGATAAAGGTTTACTCCAGGGGGGGGCGCATCTGGAAGGCTGAAGGTAATCCCCTGGGAGGGAACAATCGTGGACGGATGTGCGCCAAGGGTCATGGGTTCCTCCACGAGGTTTACAATCCCGACAGAATCAAGTCGCCTCTGAAACGGGTGGGCCCCAACAAGTTCGAGCCGATCTCATGGGAACAGGCGTACAAGGAAATCGGAAGCAAGGTTAAGGAGATTTCCGCAAAACATGGGCCTCATTCCCTGTTCTGGCTCCATCACCCCCAGGCAAACGCAACGTTGGGTCGCAGGATGATGAGGGCCCTGGAGTCTCCCAACGTGTTTTCTCATGGCAGCACCTGTTTCATGCCCAGAAACATCGGCTGGTGGCTTACGGTAGGAAAGCCCAAGCCCGCTATGGACATGGAGAACAGCCGCATGATTGTGCTCGTCGGGCGAAATCCCGCGGCTGGACTGAATCTGGGCCAACTGGGGGCCATGGCGAAGGGTCGGGACAAAGGCGCCAAGATAGTGGTGATCGACCCGCGCTTCAGCGAGGCCGCGTCAATTGCGGCGCAATGGATTCGCATTCGACCGGGAACCGACCTTGCCCTGATGCTGGCCGTGGCCCATGTTATGATAGGCGAGGAGATCCACCAAAAAGATTTCATCGAGAACCACACTGTGGGCTTCGAGGAGTTGGCTGAAGAGGTCAAGCAATATACGCCCGAATGGGCTGAGAAGAAGACCGACGTTCCAAAGGAGACCATAGTCAAGCTGGCGAGAGAATTGGCAGATGCCGCGCCGAGGGCGCTGCTTCATCGCGGTTATCACGGGGCCATGGGCACGCAGTACAAGAACAGCTTTCAGTTGGTCAGGGCCGTGGCATGTGTCAACGGGCTGCTGGGGAACTTCAACCAGCTTGGGGGGCTGTTTTTCTCTCCGAAGCCCAAGCTGGGTAAACTTGACAAGTCCGAGCACCCATCGCCCCCGAGGGTTGAAGGCCCTATGTCGGACGGGTCAGGAGATCCGGAGCGTTATCCTCTGTTACCCAGGGGTCACGGAATGACGCAGGCCATTCCCGAGCTGGCCCTCAAAGGTGAACTCAAGGCCGGATTCGTCTATCACACTAATCCGCTTCGGACCGCGCCCAACCCCGCCAGGGTGATCGCAGGCTACAAGAAGCTGGAACTCCTGGTCGGATTTGACTACGTCTTGTCGGAGACCGCGGCGATCTGTCACTACATTTTGCCGGAATCCTTTTATCTTGAGCGTGACGATGTCATATACACCAGCCATTCAATAAAGACCAAGCAGGTTGCAATCAGGCAGCCCACCGTCAAACCTCTGTATGACACCAAGCCACTCGGGCAAATTCTCCCGGAGATCGCGCCCCATCTGGGAGTGGGCAAGTACTTCAATTTCACCTTGGAAGAGTGGAACCGGGCCGCGCTCAAGCCTCTCGGCGTGACCATGGAACGGCTCAGAAAAGAAGGGGTCATTGACCTTGGAGGCGAATGGAAGCCGGGTGACCCCCATTTCAAGACACCCATGGCCAAAGGTAAGTTGGCCCTGGCGTCGGAATACCTGCGATCTCTGGATCTTCCGGCTGTGCCGGGGTGGGAAGAGCCGCTTGTGATGCCTGATCCGAAAGATCCGCACTCTTTCCGATTGATCCACGGCAAGCAGGCGCATCATACCCATACGCGCACGGTAAATCAGCCGTATCTGATGAAGATCACGAGTGAAAAGAACGGGAGTCGAGCCTGGATACACCCTGAGCGGGCCAAGGCCCTGGGCCTTAGAGACGGTGAATCCATGACCCTGACATCCTCGGTGGGCAAGGGCAGAGTTCGCTGCAAGGTAACCGACGGAATTCATCCTGACTGCATCTTCTTGCCAAGCGCATACGGTGTGTTTTCAAAGAATCTGACCTTTGCGAAGAAACATGGTCAGGGCGGCTTTGGGTATGGGATTTCTTACAATGATTTTCTGCCGACCTACTTTGACCCGGTGCTGGGTCATTGCATGGCAAATGAGATCATTGTGAAGGTGGAAAAGACTCGCGCCTGACAATGGTCGCGGAGCCTGATCAAAGGGCGCCGGGTTCGCGGAAGCGGGACAGAGTGAAGGGTCCAGGGTGCAGAGATCATGGAACCTACGGTCAAAAGAAGCATTTCACCACGGAGCTGAAAATGCCGGTTTACGGAATGGCAATTGATACGACAAAGTGCATCGGCTGCCACGCGTGCCAAATCGCGTGCCAAAACCAGAATGACTTGCCTGTGGATGAACAATTCAACAAGGTGGTCGAAAAGGAGCAGGGAGTTTTCCCGTCCTTTGCCAGGGAGTTCGTGCCGCTGCAGTGCAACCATTGCGATAACCCTCCTTGTTTGAGGGTCTGTCCGACCAAGGCCACGTACAAGACGAAAGACGGAGTGGTCCTGGTGGATCCCAAGCTCTGTGTGGGATGCAAGTACTGCGTTGAAGCCTGTCCTTACAAGATGCGGACAATGGACCACCACAGGGGAATCGTGGTCAAGTGCAGATTCTGCATCGAGCTGGTAAAGGAAGGAGGCACGCCCGTGTGTGCTCAAACATGTCCCACGCAGGTGAGGATCTTCGGTGATCTGGAAGATCCGGCCAGTGAGATATCACGATTCATAGCAGAAAATCGGGCGCAGCCATTGAGGCCCGACATGAATACCAGACCCAAGATCTTCTACAAAAGGAGTTGACCATGCCTGAGAGCGCGTGGGGATGGCTCATCATCATTTATCTGTTTCTTGCCGGCGCGGGCGCAGGCGCGTTTATCGCAGCCGTGGCCGGCGACCTTCTTGCTCCGGGTTGGTCTAAATCCCTTTCCAGGGCCGGGTCTCTTGCCGCGGGGCCTCTTGTGGCCATCGGGACCGCGTGCCTGGTATTTGACCTGGAGGCGGGCCTCTGGGAGCCCTGGCGTCAGATCTACCTGGGCTATAATCTGACAAGTATGATCACGTGGGGCCTGTATATTCTTTCCGGCTTTATTCCGATAGCGTTTCTGTACGGCGCAGCAATAAATGAGATCACTTTTGTCGGTCGAATCGCCAAAAAATATACGCGCTTCCTTGAGATAGCGGGTAGTGTCCTGGCCGTGGCCACAGCAGGATACACAGGGGTCCTTATCGCGGTGATCAACGGCGTTCCCTTCTGGAACACCCCGCTGATGCCGGTTCTGTTTGCAGTGTCTGCAATGTCCACCGGCCTGGCCGTGGCCTTGATAGGCGCGGCCATAATAGATCTGGGAGGCATAAAGACCCTGACGAACTTCGCCTTGGGACACGTGATTTTTCTCGCGGCGGAAGGCCTTGTGTTGGGGTTGCTGATCTTTATGTCCCTTACGCGGTCGGCCGAGGCCGCGGCATCGGCCCAGATGTTGATATCGGGCTCACTGAGTCCGTACTTCTGGGCGCTTGTGGTTGTGGCGGGCATACTGATTCCATTTCTCCTGAGCGTCGTTGAATACT
Organism: uncultured Syntrophaceae bacterium; assembly: GCA_964527475.1. Taxonomy (GTDB): domain Bacteria; phylum Desulfobacterota; class Desulfomonilia; order Desulfomonilales; family Desulfomonilaceae; genus CAZGNL01. The sequence goes on along the minus strand of CAZGNL010000079.1, from coordinate 1,541 downwards.
ATGAGTACGGCGAATTGCCCAAATTCATGCTGGTCGGGACCGAGATCCTGGTCTTGATAGGAGGCCTGAGCCTCAGGGCTCTGGTCATCTTATCGGGTCAGCCGCCCCAGATTGTGTAGAACCGGGCAAAGACCCCGGTGCTTGGGGACCAGATCTCAGGCTTGTCTTTGTCGTTTGAGCAAACTCTCGTGCCCTGATGAGGCACATTGAAACACAAAAATGTCCGCAAAGGCGCTGGGTCCCGGTCGTAGGGGCGTAGCATGCTACGCCCTCTTGGATCGTGGGTCCAAGACGGAACTCGGAGGACTTCCCAGCGCACCCATCTTTAAAGGAATCGTCGTGACGCAGCACTCATCCACCGGAAGCCTTGCTTCCCTGGTTCAGCCGGCCCCAGCGTCCTCTGAGCCACTGAACCGCGAAGATCTTGCTCGGGCCGCGGAGTCGCTGTCAAGGCTGTTCGGGTCGCCCCAGAACCTGACCGACAGTGAGGCGCGTGAGGCTGTGGATGTCTTGTCTCGGATTCCAGGGACGAATTTTACTGAACTCTGGGCCGATCCAAAGGGGTTCAGGCAAGTTTGGAATGAGAATCAGCAGCTTTTTGTGGGTTCGCCGGAAGCGTTACCCCTGGAGGAATCAGTATACAAGGCCTGGACCGGAGACCGGAGCCATCCTCTTGCGGGTGAAAAGGGCATGGCCTGGGGAGACCCAGCGTCGCACATGCTGGATGTGCTCGAATCCTTCGGAATGATCCCGGATCCTGAGGCGACCATGGCCCCGGATCATTTGGCTGTTTTGCTCGAGTTTCTGGGGTTTCTCATTGAGAATCGACCGCCTGAGGAGATACGGTCATTTTGCGGGGATCACCTGGACTGGGTTCATGAACTGCGGAAGGAAGCCGAAGAAAGAGACCTCCACCAGGCATTCATAGGAGTGGTGGATGCCGTTGAAAGCCTGGCTCATCACATAATCTCAACTAGCGCATGGGAGAAGAACCGTGGCTGAAGAAGCAAGAGATCAACTGGAGTCCCAAAGCCTGGAGAACGGCGATCAAGAAGAACAGGTCCAGGAGCAAGAAACCCCTGAGCCTGACGAAGAAGAGAGCGAAGCCGACAACGGACCAGCCCAAAAGAGAGGCCGCATGATCACCGCGGCTGTTGTGGTAGTGGTGGTCTTGGCCTTTGTCGTTGTCGTGGTCGCGGGTATTTTCCAATGGCAGGAAAGGGGTTCCATCAAGAGCGATGCGGATCAGGGGGCAAATGACCCCGCTCCCATACTGTGGAAAGACATCGTGAGCAAGAAGGCTGTCCCCGCGCCGCTCGGAGTCACCAAGGCCGCGAGCAAACAATCGTATTTGAAAGAGCGAAGTCCCGAATCCAAATGATTCCGACACTAGACGATTGGTGAACGGCATCACAATATTAGCTCTGTGATCTCTGCGGCAAATTTTTTTGGGCCACAGAGACCACAGAGGGCACAGAGGAAGTCATGACGGATCAACTCACGGAAAGAATTATGGGCGGGGCTATTGAAATCCGGCAGCT
>CAZGNL010000078.1:0-23740 GCA_964527475.1 uncultured Syntrophaceae bacterium | reverse complement strand
AATCCGTGGCGGATGACCGCTGTCTCACCGTCGAGGTTTTGCAACAGCTTCTGAACCCCGTGGCTATTCACAGTGCGCCCCTGCGGGGCGCTGCTTGGTCAGTGCTTCCCATTGGTGGGCCAATTGGCATAATGCTGCCACGGTGTCCAGCAAAAAGATATGGGACATGTTCAGGGCTCCAGCCTGGGAATGCCTATCGGGAGGCTCTGCCTCCCTTGCCACGCCATAGGACGGACAGTTGGGCAAGTAGAAAGCGGCTCGCACAGTGGCGGCCCTCTCTTTTTCTCGATTGGTCACTGGTGAAAAGATGTCAGGGCAGAGCCTGGGAACCAGCCTTATTGTTCTCGCTCTTCTTCGCCTTGATTCTTGGGAAGACTCCGGGCGTGAACTTGATTGCGAATAGGTTCGTAACATGGTACGCGTTTGATCGAACTCCACGAACGAACTCCCTGAAGGTGAAACCACATGGCTGATTCCAAGGCAGATCTGAAGGTTTTGTTCCTTTGCACAGGCAACTCCTGCCGAAGCCAGATGGCCGAGGGCTGGGTTCGGCATTTGAAGAGCGGGATCATTGAGCCTTACTCCGCGGGAGTTGAAAAACGCGGCCTCGACCCAAGAGCGGTCCAGGTGATGGCAGAGGCCGGAGTGGACATATCGGGACAGAAATCCAAGCGGATCGAAGAGTTGGAAGACCTTGATTTCGACTTTGTCATCACTGTATGCGACCATGCACGGGAAGCTTGCCCCGTGTTTCCGGGGAACGCCGGAATCTTCCATCAAGGCTTTGATGATCCACCTGCTCTGGCTGAAAGTGAAACAGAGGAATCCGCCAAGCCGGCCCACTATCGCCGAGTCCGTGATCAGATCAAGGCCTTTGTGGAAACGCTGCCCGAAGCGTTGGCTGACTAGTACTGCACCGCGGAAATTGGAGGGCGGTTTACCTAGCTCCCCCTGAACCGTCATTCCGGCGAACCCCGGATCGGCGTCCGGGGTTCGCCGGGGTGACGATCCGAACGGTCGCACATCTCTGATCCCATTTTCGGGGGATTCCTTCGGCGCATTTGACTAAGTTAACAGCATATGCCCCCTCTCCCTCTGCTGACTCTTGGACGTACGTGAGACCGTGGGTGGCGTTACCAAAGGTGATTTCGGCCAGTTGGCCAACCGGTCAAATTGTCCGTCGGGGCAAAGAGGGCGTAGCATGCTACGCTCCGTACGGGGAAAATCCAGCATTGATGGCGTCCGGTGGAAGCCCGCAGTGTCAAGGGTGTCCCAAGGTCAGCCCTCTGGGAGAGGGAACATAATGACCTTCCTGGGTTACTCATTTCATCGCGAAGCCGTATCACAGGTTTCCAGCGGACGCGAAAGCTCACTCAGCTCTGCACAAATATTCTCTTGACGCGGGGCGATATTTTACAGGCTATTTCGTAGTTGATGGTGTTACCGTTGGCCGCGATGTCGTCTGCGAGTATCTGTTCGTGGCCCTGCCGACCGATGAGGACCACTTCATCGCCCACTTGGGCGTCCGGGATTTCGGTGACATCTATCATGGTCATGTCCATGCACACCGTGCCGACCACCGGGGCCCTTCGGCCTCTGACGAGCACTTCGCCCCTGTTGGATTGGAACCGGGGATATCCGTCGTTGTAACCGACCGGCAGGGTGGCGATTCGGGAAGCTCTGTCGGTAATGAAACGACGGTTGTACGAAATGCCTCGTCCGGGAGGGTGTTCCTTGAGCTGGGCTATCTTGGTGGAGAAGGTGATCACCTGTTCCAATCTGATGTGTGATTTCAGCGCATCAGAAGGATGCATGCCGTAGATCCCGAGTCCGGGTCTGATCATATTGAAATGGGTCCGGGGGAAACGTACGGCAGCGGCCGTGTTGGCCGCGTGAACGTACCGAAAGGTGTGACCTTTCCGCTTGAACTCCGCTATCAGAGCGGTGAACGCGTTGATTTGACCCAGCGTATAATCATCGTCGTCAGGGTCGTCGGCGCTGGAAAAATGGGTCATGATGCCTTCCACGTTGAGGTTTTTCATCCTGAGCACTTCCTCTATGAAGGGGACCGCGTCGTCCACCCATACGCCTGATCTGCCCATTCCCGTGTCGATCTTGATATGAACCGGGATTCTCCAGCGGACTGAAGAAGCCTGATCCAGCACCCGAGCCATCTCCAGCGACGATACCACCGCGGCCAACCGGTACCTGACAATCTTGTCCACCTCTTCAGCGAGCGCATTGAACACCAGAATCGGCTCTTCAATGCGGTTTTGCCTTAAGGTCGCGCCTTCATCAGGGAACGCCACAGCCAGATAGGTCGCTCCGTTTTCCACCGCGACCCGGGATGTCCTTATTGAATCATTGCCGTACCCGAAACTCTTCACAACCGGCATGATCTCCACGTCATCACCGACAATGGACCGGATGGTCTTGTAGTTTGCCGCGATAGCGTCCAGGTCGATCACGAGCCGTGTGGGTCCAATAGAACCCACAAGCTCTTTTGCGACGCGCTCCAGCCTGAACCATCGTGACCCCTTGAACAGGACCACATCTCCGCGGTTCATTATCTTTTCAAGCTCGGCCGCGGCCTCGGTCCGGCTGGATGTGTCGGATATCCGCGCGGTATCCATGCCCTCCGCGGCGGCAGCCTGCCCGATCACAGAGGCATTCTCCCCAACGGTGATGAGATGATCCACTCGGGCACGGACAACATCCTTACCCACGGCCAGATGCTCTTCCCGGCTGTGGAGCCCAAGGTCGAGCATCTCGCTGAGTATGGCTATTTTCCGGCATCCCTTGCCCACCTTACCCAACACGTCGATGGCCCCTTTCATGGACGCGGGGTCTGAATTGTACGTGTCGTTGATAAGGGTCACCCCCCCAACAGTGGTATGGATTTCAAGCCTCATGGGGGAGGGTCTGAAATCTTCCAGCCCCTTTCGGATCGCGTCAGCGGACGCGCCCAGAAGCGACGCGGCTGTAGCCGCGGCAAGCGCGTTGAGAATATTGAATCTTCCCGGAACCGGAAGACCGACTTCTACCTGCTCGTCGAAAACGCGCATCCGGAACCGGTAACCGGTGGACGGCAAGGGCTCCACATCCTCGGCCCTCACATCGGCTTCCCGAGAAAAGCCGAAGGTTACCGCGCCCGCGGCGGTCTTGGTCGCGAGCCTCATGCTGAGCGGGTCGTCCGCGTTGAGCACAAGGAAAGACTTGTCGCCCAAATTCCTGAAGAGCCGCTGTTTTTCTTCGAGCGTGTTTTCCAGGCTTCCCAATCCACCGATGTGGGCCTTACTTATTATTGTGAGCAGACCATGATCGGGCCGGATCATTGTTTCCAGGCGCTCCATCTCACCGGGGAGGCTTATGCCGGCTTCGATGAGCGCAATCTCATGCTCAGGTCTTATTCCCAGCAGGCCCAGAGCGGCCCCCACCTGAGTGTTGTAAGAGAGGGGTGATCTGTAAGTCTTTCGATCCAGGCAAAGGATCGAGGCGAGCATCTCCTTAACAAGAGTCTTGCCGTTGCTTCCCGTGATCCCGACCACAGGGAAACTAAAACGACTTCGGTATGATCCGGCCAGGCGTTGCAGAGCGGCCAGCGTATCGGAGACCTGAATCAAGGTGGCGCCTGTTGGAAACTGCCCGACAAAAAGATCGTCGCGGCTGACCACAGCTGCTCTGACTCCCTTGTTCATCGCGTCTTCCGCGAAATCATTCCCGTTGAACTGCTCCCCTTTGATGGCCCAAAAAATGTTGTCCTCGCCCAGGGGTTTGCGCGTATCGATGGAAATCCCCGAGATCCGGCCTCGGCCCGGGCCTTGGACTCGTATGGGTTCGATCATCTCTATGATCTCGCTCAGATCCAAGAATTCACGATTCTGAATTCCGGTCATTTCAATGGAATTCGGCGGGGCAAATTCGGGCATGTCTTTCTTCACTTGCATCAGGTGTTTTTTCATTAAACTTCGTCGGATTATTCTATCGTCCTCGGCAACGCTGTACCATGACCGGCTCCAAAACTCAATATCCGTGCAACAAGGAGTTTCTTAAAGACAAGGAATTTGAAGAGCATTGGATTCAGTTCAAGTTGCTCTCGGAAATGAACTATAGTGATGCGCATTGACGGTCGTGGCCCGGACGCAGAGCCGGAGCACCACGTCGTTCCGCCTCCGAGGTGTGGTTGAAGCTGTTGAAGGGAATGGGCTCTTGTCCATATTCCCTCCACTCTTCCTACGCCATTACCCAAGGCAGGAGCCGTATCCGGTAATTTCGCACGTACGGATCCGTGCAGGGGGTGCAGGGCAACCGGCATTCCTACCGCGACCCATTTTGGTGATCGGGGCTTCTCATGGCCGTGGGCGAGTGGTATGGTGGCTGTCTTGTTTGGGACCGTGATCCCGCGGGCTGAGCGGATCAAGACACATGGAATGATGGGTTTCCAGTTTCAGCACTATCTTGAGGTCAATGAGGGATGATCGGTTTTACTATTATTGACAGGTACGTATTCCGTGAGATTGCGGTGTCGTTTCTGTTCTGCTTTGCCGTGTTCCTCCTTACCGGTGTCATAGCGGGTTTTCTGCCCTTGCTGCAAAGGGGTTTGGAAGCCGGGCTGCAACTGACCGTGATCCTGTTCCAGGTGCTGATCAACTCTCTGCCGAACACTTTGGTGACAGTGCTGCCGTTGTCCATGATGATCGGGATTCTGCTGGGACTGGGCAGAATGGCCGCGGACAACGAGATCGCAGCGATGAAGTCATCGGGGATCTCGGTGCTGAGATTGCTCCCGCCGGTGGCTCTGATGGGTATCATCGGATTCGGTTTGAGTCTCTGGTGTACTTTGTCCCTGATACCAAGGGGTATCGGGGAAGGACACAGGCTCATTGAAAAAGCGGGCGCCGGCGGTATAGGAGCCGCCATTGAGGAGCGGACCTTTTTCGACCGGCTCGAGGGTCTTGTCCTTTACGTGGAGACGATGGACCCGGGTACCGGAGTGATGACCAATGTTTTTCTGAGGCAAACGCCCAACCCGGGCGATGGGGAAACGAGTCCGGAAAAAGAAGGAGGAGTTTCCCGTGATCGGAAAGGAAAGAGATCAACCGCTGAAACCATAACGATTGTGGCAAAGAAAGGCAGAGTCTCCCCTGATCCGCAAGGAAAGGCATTTATTCTGGAGCTTCGAGACGGAACGATTCTCAGGGCGGGGCCGGACGGCTGTTCAACCGGGAGCCTCTCTTTCCGGACCTACGTCTTCCGGTACGACCTGGCCGGAGCGAGGTCGCAGCCCCGGGGAAGATCCTTGGAAGAGATGTCTATTGCCGAGATCCGCGCGACGATGCGGGAATGGGAACTGGACAAATCACCGCAGAACGCCAAGTTGTATGAGCGAAGCCGGAGATTCGCCCATATGCTGATCACCCAGCGGTTCACCCATGCGCTGGCAAGCCTGGTCCTGGCCCTTTTCGCTTTTCCGCTGGGTGTCCTGAACATGGGCACGAGCCGGCTCAATAATGTGTCTGCGGGCCTTCTGGCCATCTTCGCTTATTATGCCATGACACTGGCCGCGGAGAGGGTGGTACGATCGGGGCTCGCTCCTCCCGAGCTTGTCCTGCCCGCTCCTGCGGTCGTTTTCATGGTAGCCGGGGCCTATTTCACCAGGTGTGTCCGGTTGGAACGGGTGCCGTGGGTTGTGCGACTATTTCTCGAACTGATCCGGAAAGCAAGGAGATCGCGGACCTGATACCATTTCGCGAATGCTATTGTAATCCGGATTTGCCGCGAGAGAGGTCTGTGCCAAAAAAGTTGACCGATATTTCAGATCCGGTTCCCGTGCTCACAGTGAGGAAATCCCCCCAACCCCCCTTTGTCAAACTGACTCAGGGACACACTTGATACAGGGGGCTTCGGCCGGACGGCATTGATGCGGGGGTTCCGCTGTAGGGGCTACGCATGCGTCGCCCTCTTTGCCCTGGGGGACAGTTTCACCTGCCGGTCAACTGACCGGAATCACAGGTGGTAGCGATACCCACTGTCTCACGTGTGGGCAAGAGTCAGCTTTGTCAAAGGGAGGCAAAGGGGGATTTTGCGTATGCGCTGGAATCACCTTTCAATCAGACAGAACTTTTGGCAACTGCTACAAATGGCCAAGCGGTATCACGGCTCATTATCGGAGATAGATAAATGAACAGACAAACCAGCCTCGAGAGAAAAATGCTCTCATATTTCGGATTGATAGCAGCCGCTTCCCTTTTGATAACAGTGGAATTCGTGTACGCCATCGGGTCCGTTACACCGGGCCCGGAAATGCTCGTCGGCGCGCCCGCGTTTTCCGGGGAGACCGGGAAGGCGCTGCTTGAGTCCATGGAATCGCTAAGAAATAAGGCGTTGCTCATGTGCGCTGTGCAGGCTGTGGTAACGTTGATCGTTCTGATAATGTTCATGAGGCGAATAACCGGTCCCTTGCAGCATATGGTAGAGTCATCGAAAATCATTTCCGACGGAGACCTCAGCCGCACAATACTAGTCCGGACCGGGGACGAGATCGGTCTCCTGGGAGAGACCATAAACGGGCTGACCAGTAATGTTCAGGAGATAGTGGCCTATGGGCGATCCACGATCTCTGCTGCGCGCGCGGACCTGGACGCACTCCGCTCAGATCTGGACCCGTCCGCTGAGATCCGGACTCGCCTGGACGACATGGAGGCCAAACTGGCGGGATTCGAAGACATGATGGGTGACATCAAACTCCTGACTCCTTCTCCTTCAGCGCAAATAGGAGAATAGTAGTGATTCCCGATTGGACAGCGCTTCCGGTGGGCGTTGCCATAGCCACACTTGCCACCATGGTAGGCCTGGGAGGCGGCATACTATGGACCCCCTACCTGATCCTGGTAGCAGGGCTGGAACCTTCTCAGGCCGTGACGGCTTCCCTGATCATTCAGGTGGGCGGCATGGGCTCCGGGGGCGTGACCGCGCTGCGGCAAGGAAAGACCGATCCTCGGCTTGCCGCGGTAATCGCGCTGTCCGCGTTCCCCGGTGTTGCAGTGGGTGTTTGGCTGACGACCGTGATCCCTCCGGAATCTCTGGTCTTTCTGTTGGGACTGGCATGCCTGGCCACCGCCCTTGTTTTTGTTTCCGTCAGAGAAGATTATGAGTTTTTGCCCACGAAAACAGTGGCGCTTCCAGCAGCAGTCCGATACGTGTGGATCCCTCCACTTCTTTCCGTTTTGACCGGCCTGCTGTCCATAGGTGTGGGTGACTTCTTGGTTCCCATTCTCCGCAATCGTCTTGGCATGAAAATGGATTCCGCCATAGGAACATGCCTGGTCGTCATGGCTCTGAATGCCGCGTTGGCCGCGGGCTTGCACTTCCTTATGGCCGCGGAGTTTCCCACCGGCCTGGTGTTCTGGGCCCTGTTGGGAGTGATTGCAGGCGGGCAGATCGGGCCGAGACTCGCCGCCCGGGTACCGGATCAAACCCTCAAAGAGATTTTTGTGTACGGCCTGTCTCTGGTGGGCATTCACATACTCTTCAACGTCTGATACCATTTCGGAAACATTGTTGTAATCCGAGTTTGCCGCGAGAGAGGGGTCTGTGTCAAAAAAGTTGACCGATATTTCAGATCCGGTTCCCGTGCTCACAGTGAGAAAATCGCCTGCCGGCCGATTTCCAACGGGACATCATATGATCAATGGGCTGGACCGTAGGTTGTGTTTCTGATAGAACCTTGAACAATGGAGTGCGTCATGGTTCTGGTCGATCCAAAAGAGGTCAGTTTGCTTCCGGGGCAGGGCATCAAAGCCATGTTCGAGCCCGGCCCGGGCATCCCGGGACAATTGGGTCTCTTTGTCCGCTCTGCTCGGGAATCCATGCCTCGCAATGGGGACATCCACATTGAACAGCGGGCCGGAATGGTTCGATTCAACGACATCCTGCTCGTGGTAACCATGATCAAAGTGGATACGCTCTTGACCGACGAGTACTTCGATGTTTGGTGGGATTACCATTCAGCCGACGGAGTCGACCATTTCGAGCAAATGGCTGATCAAGAAAGGCTGGTTTTCCACGTCTACGATGCTGAAGGCAGGGAGTTCTGCATTGACCGGGAAAACGGATTCCGAAAATTCTTTGCCAACGTGCCCGGGGTCTTCCGGAATACCAAGCAGTGGACCGAAATTGAATTTGACCGCGCTGTGCGGGGATTCTGCGCGGATTCTTATCCAAAGGAAAATCTCTGGCAGGTGATAGAGTTCAGGCCCCATTCCAAAGAAGCCTCGAAGGGTGAGCCCGTTTCGGCCGATGAATATCTGAACAATGTGCCTGAGGACCTTCGGCCTTTCTATCTCTACCTATCCGACAAAGGCCACTGCATAAGGATCATTCCCTCCGTATTTGAACAGGAGGCGTCTCACGGGAATCCCGAGGAGTTTCTTCAGCCTGCTCCACTCAAAACGGTGCTCAGGTGCGGTATAAGATGGGCGGGCGGATACCCGGTAGCCCCGATTCCGTTTGTTCCCGGGCACGGTCTTGCAGTTCCCCCCGAGGACGAGGAGCATTGATTAGAGGTCTAAGGGTCCGCAGGACAGGCGCGCGCTGAGCCTGCGCGCGGGACCGGCCGACAATGGGTTTTCGTCCCTGTAGGGCAGTGGGCTTCCGCCACATGCTACCCGAGGGTTTCCGGCCGCTCACCGGATCTGTTCCCACTCACGGTTGCATTTCGCCAAATCCCTATACAGGCCGTCCATTTTATCGAGCGATGCCTTGGAACTGTTGGCGCCGGTTTCCAGCTTATGTATCTTAAGCTTGATCTTGCGGCATTCCGATCGCTTCACTTCTTCCGGTGTGCAGGCCTCAGCACAACCGTCCTCTTTTCTTTTCAACTTGATCAGATTCTTTCTGAAATCAGTGATTTCAGTCCTGAGTTCCCGGAACTTGGTCATATTATTGCTGTCGAACGCGGACTTCAATTCCTTGCGTTTCTTAAACAATGACTGTCTGATCAGGTTCTGCTTCTTGCTTATTTCAAGACACTCTTCACACGTCACCGAATACGCGGACCCTCCGGTCAACAGCGTGAAGACCACAAAGAACGAACCGGCCGCTATGAGTCGAGACAATTCCCTGAACCCCCTAGATGTTCTTCCACATAGACCTTGCAGGCTTCGCTGGACATCCTAGATCATAAGACATCTCTATTTCAAATAAAAAATTCCAGACCGCGCCTGAGAATAGCGGGAACCCCGTCGGCAAACCCCGGGACGCGCTCGAAGGGATGCGCAATCATATTTTTGAACGCAAACTCGTGTGAAGCAGCCCATTTAGCGGAACTGTCAAAAACGATGGAGTATAGACGCGAGGCCCTGGATCATATCGGTGCCTGAATTGGAATTGTGAAGTTCACTTCCCGTGCCCCACATATTGCCGTTGGACAGATGCCTCCATTGCACGCCAATCGACACAATTCCGTTCCCGGGCAAGCATCTTTCAAACCCGAATCCCGCCAGCAGGGACCAATTCCAACGGGAACCTGAATTAAGGAAGGTCTCGGACACGTAGCTCATTCCCGCGCCGCTCTCAATATATGATGACATCCCCGCAGGACCCGGGGGAAAGGTGAATCGTCCCTTGGGTATCCAGGCCAATTCAAATCCGTTTTCAAATTGCAGCTTCTTCACTCGCTCGATTGTGCCTTGGTTGTAGAAAACGTAGGAACCGAGCAGCGCAACCTGTACTTCTCCGATTGCCGGGCCCCAATGGGTCTGGGCGGGAAATTTTCTCAGGCTCTTGCTGAATTCAAGGGTTGCGTAGTCCAATAGGGTGGATGTCCCGAAGGTACGGCCGTAAGCCATCTTGACCAGGTAATCGGTGTTCGGCATGCACGCGGCCGGTGGCGGGGAGAGGCGCGGTGGCATGGTGAGATCCCGCGGTAAATATGAGGCTTGTCTCCATGCCCTCACATTGCCGAACCCATAATACTGTGATTCGTTGGTCCAGGCCGCGCAATAAAGACTGCCTTTTATCGCGATGAAACCTGCCACAACCATGATGATCGCGCAGCGGCGACAAAAAAAACCCAATTTATCCTCCCAGGACAATAACAAAACAAAACAAAACAAAACAACACAACCCAACAGCAAGATGCTGGCTAACACAGACCGCGCGCGGTGTCAAGGTAAGAGTTCACAGCCGGCTAACCCCTCAGTCATTCAGGGGGGCGACGGGGACGACCACTTTTTCGAGTCTAACAGATGGTAAAAGGGCGCACACACAGGCGCGCGCCGTACACCGGCCTAAGCCCAGACGTAGGGGCAGACCCCGGATCAGAGTCCGGGGCAGGCTCTATGCGTCTGCCCTCACCTTCAAGCGCCCCGAAACTGAAGGCTTACGGTCCGATCTATTGGACTTGACACGACCGGTCATTGTATATACAACTAATCCCAAGGAAGTTGTCATGGATTCAACAGACTCCCAAGAGATCCTGAGTTCCATTGTCAATGATTGCCTCGCGGTTCGTGTGAGGCTCATCAATCGGGTGATCACATCAGTGTACGATGATGCCCTGCGGCCGCACGGGATCAAGGCCAGCCAGGTGAACATACTCGTGGCGGTCTCAGCGTTTGGTCCTGTGAAACATGCTGATGTGTGCCGGGTCCTGCACCTTGATCCATCCACGTTGAGCCGAAACGTGGAAAGAATGAAAAACAGAGGCTGGCTGGAAACCATCCCAGGAAAGGACGGCCGGACCCATCTGCTCCGAACTTTGCCCGAGGGGCTGGCGATCATTCAGAGGATGTATCCGGATTGGCGGCGAGCCCAGGAAAAGGCGGCCTCAATCCTGGGTGAAAAAGGAGTTGAGACCGTGTCCGAGGTAGCCGGCGGCTTGTTGGGCTTGGGCTAGGGGTTCGGATTATTGAAGCGTAACCGGGGGAAACCGAGGAGTTAACCGAGGGAAGCGTTTTTGCAAAAACTGCTCCGCGCAGGGCGATATGGCCCTTTTGGGGTCTGGCGCCATTTGCTCGAAGCACGGATATACCGTGATGGCTCGTTGGCCCCACGCCGAGTGGCCCCCGGGACCCCCTCCCAAAAACTCCCAATTCGCGGGCCGACATGTTTTGGAGCTTCATGAAAAACTGGTAGTGGCCGCCAAACGTGGTTGCTTCGTTAGAGGGTTCTCAATGAGACTTTTCGCATACTGGGAGTCTGAGTCAACCGGACTGGAACCAAGGAACGAAGATCCGTAAGAAATATGAACTTCGTCACGGTGAACTCTTACGGACCGAGTTTCCCCCGAACCCTTTTCAGGAGACGGCAGGCCGGCGATTGTCGAGGCTTTGCCGTCGCGAACAGGTGTTTTCGCAGACGGTTCAGTGCGTCGTACTGAGATATCTTGTAAAGCGGTTTTCCCTCACGCTCTTGCCATGTTGGGCCGGCAATGGCGAAACAGTTTGGGGAATCCCGATCCCGAGGCGGCTTTGTTTGGTCTAAAACGTTGTATGTACAAGGAAAGGCGGCAGGTATGCAGTTAGAAGAACACCCAACCGTGAAATGGTTTCGTGAGCAGGGCAATGAAGCGGATCAACAAGCTCAGCCATCTGAGCTGGACGCGGAGTGGCTCAAGCAGATCTGCCTGGACGCCGGCGCTGATGACGTGGGTTTCGTTGAGATCCATCGCGAGGCATTGGCTGACCAGGCCGACGATCTGCGGGTACTGCTGCCTTCCGTCAGGACGGTCGTAGGCATGGGGTTCAGAGTCAACAGGCAGAGCATCCGAAGCGTGGACCATTCCGGGGCAAATCTTGAATATCGGAGCAGTTTTGTTCAGGCCAATGGAACGGCCAGGACAATTGTGAGCACGTTGGAAAAGAGCGGAATACGAGCCTTTAATCCGCCCGCGGGGTTCCCGTACGACGTTGACAAGTGGCCCGGCAAGATGTGGATGACCAACGACAAGGTCATAACAGAAGAAGCGGGTCTGGGCCGGATGGGCTGGAACCGGCTGGTGCTTCATCCCAGATTCGGTGGGTGCATGGTTGTCGGCACGATTCTTCTCGACAGGGAACTCAGCTCGTATGACGCGCCTGTGGATTACAATCCGTGCATCGAGTGCAAGCTCTGCGTATCGATCTGTCCTGTGGGGGCGGTCAAAGCTGACGGACATTTTGATTTCCTGTCGTGCTACACGCACAATTATCGTGAGAAGATCAGCGGTTTTGTGGCCTGGGTAGAAAACGTGGTGAAGAGCAAGAGCATGCCCGAGTATCGCAAGCGAGTCAGTGATGTGGAAACCGTTTCCATGTGGCAAAATCTGTCTGTCGGCCCACAGACCAGATGCGACCGGTGCATGGCTGTCTGTCCCGCGGGAGAGGAGGCTATCGGCGAATTCCTGACCGATAGGAAGGGGTACACGAAGCGGACAGTGAAGCAACTGCGGGACAAAGATGAGGTGGTGTATGTGCTCCCCGGGTCTGATGCGGAAGCCTATGTGACGGAAGGTTTTCCCAATAAGAGGCTTGCGAGGGTCTCAAACGGGCTTTACGTGAACTCGGTAAAGGCTTTCATGGACAATCTCGCAATCATGTTCCAGAGGGATCGTTCCGAAGGTCTTGCGGCAACGTATCACTTCACGTTCACCGGCGAGGAGTCTGACAAGCGTACAGTGATAATCCGCGACAAAACCATAGAGGTTCTGGAGGATCACGTGGGCCGAGCCGATCTGCGCGTTACCGCGGACAGTCAAACGTGGGTGAACTTCCTGGCCAAGGAGAAGAACCTCTTGGTGGCACTGCTTACCCGCAAGATCCGAATCAAGGGATCTCCAAAGCTGATGGCGTCATTCGCGAAATGTTTTCCGCTATAGGAAAGCGACAACGATGTATGAAAGTCCTTTCCGTTGTTCATTGGTCCGGGGCTTCGCCTCGGACCAGGGTACTCGAGAGCGCGCACGCTGCGCATGGACTTGGAGGGGAGATGAGTCGCCCCCTCCATTCTCACCGGACGCAGAACCGCTTCAAGCCCGGTGAACGATTACTGCCAAACAATATTTCCTACGTTGGTCTTCCGCCTCGTTCATCGTCTGCTTTCCAGCGGTTGGGTAAGGCAACTGACACGGCCATGCCGTGTCAGTGTTTAATCCGGGGTAGTCAATTCCGCCTGGGTACCGCATATGATGAAGTCTTTTGGAAGGGGTCCGGGGGAACCTTTTCTACCGAGAAAAGGTTCCCCCGGATTACTTTTCAGAAAACTAATCCGTATCAGATCCTCGGACCGAAGAGCGCAGTGCCGATTCGTACCAGGGTGGCGCCTTCTTCGACGGCTGCCTCGAAGTCACCGGTCATGCCCATTGAGAGTTCATTCATCTCAGGGGCCAGAGTCCCGGCCTGGATCAGACTGTCTCGAAGCTCCCGGAGTTGGACAAAGTAGGGTCTGGCCCGTTCCGGTTCATCGAAGAAGGGCGGCATGGTCATCAGGCCTTTTAAGCTCAGATTGGGCAGGTTCCGTGTGATTTCGGTCAGTTCCTCGACACGGTCCTTTTCAATGCCTGATTTCTGGGGCTCCAGAGCCAGATTCACCTGGATCAAGACTCCGATGTTTCGGCCTACGTCCCCGGCCCGCCGGCTCAAGGCTTTGGCGAGTTTGGCGTTGTCAACGGTCTCAATAACATCGAACAGATCTACAGCCTTGCCGGCCTTGTTTTTCTGCAAGTGACCGATCATGTGGAGTTCGATTTGCGCGGAATGAGTGTCCTCTTTTTCAGCTTCAGCTTCCTGGACATAATTGTGCCCTATGATCCGGATTCCCGCTTCAATCGCTTCGCGGATCCTTTCCCGCCCCTGTTTCTTACCGGCCGCGACTATGCGCACATGGTCCGGGCTCCGGCCCGCTCGTAATGCGGCCTCATCAATCCTGTTCCTTATTTGGGTTAAGTTTTCAGCTATCATTGTTTGGATGCTTTGCCGAGAAAGTCGAAGATGCCCAGATCTTTCAGATGCCGGGCAACCTCGCAGAGTGGTAGTCCTACCACGTTGGTGTACGATCCTGAGATGCTCTCCACGATCCCGGATCCAAGGCCCTGAATGGCGTACGATCCGGCCTTGTCCATGGGTTCGCCGGTGCTGATGTAAGCATCTATCTCTTTCGGGGTCATGGCCCGGATCTTGACCCTCGACGCAACGCACCCGAACCTCTCCAACTCGGAAAGGCGAGAATGCACGAGCGCGTATCCAGTATAAACCGTATGTATCCTGGAAGCCAAGGAAGCCAACATCTCGCGGGCATGTTCCCGATTGTCCGGCTTCCCCAGGATCTTGCCGTCGATCACCACAATAGTGTCCGCGGCCAGGACCCATCGGTCGGGAAAGCGCGCCGAGACATCCCGCGCCTTGTCCAGGGCCAGTCTTCGAACGTGCGCTTCCGGGGCTTCGCCGTTAATATGCCGCTCATCTACTGCCGGCGGCACAATCCGGAACCGGACGCGGATTCCCTCCAGCAGGTCCCGCCTCCTGGGAGACGTGGATCCAAGGATAAGGGGCGCCTCATTGGGATCAGCATGTTCATTCATTGACATTCCAACTCATTAATTCGCCTCATGGGATCTGGGTAACCCTGACCTGAATCGTGAATGACACTTGTGCGAACCACGACCATGCTCTAGTATAGCGTGTCTTTCCCGCTGTTGCGCGGTCGGAACAGCGCGATGTTGGAGGCCCAGGGTCAACCGCGTAACAGTATAGTTGGCGCCGGGTTCGGTTTCAAACCCTAAATGCAAATGGGAGGTGTCTATGGGCGATCTGTGGGTCGCCGTTGTCCTGGGAATAGTAGAAGGATTGACCGAGTTCTTGCCGGTTTCATCCACGGGCCACCTTATCGTGGCAGGACACCTCCTGGGATTCAAAGGCCCGAAAGCCTCATGTTTTGCGGTATTTATACAGTTCGGAGCCATACTGGCGGTAGTGGCCCTGTATTGGCGCCGATTCCTGGACCTGATTCCGTCCAGGCGCGGGTCTTTTTCCGGGGTGGAGCGATTCGCAGGGTGGAGAGGAATCATCCTGCTCGGTTTGACCACTCTTCCTGCGCTGGTAATCGGGTTCTTCGCGCATGGGGCTATCAAGGAATATCTGTTCGGGCCTGTTACCGTTGCGTGGGCCCTGGGATTGGGAGGCGTCGCGATTCTACTGACTGAGCGGTACAAGCCCCGGGCCCACGTGAACGATCTCGACGGTCTGAATTACAGGCAGGCTTTCACCATAGGTCTCTTTCAGTGCTTGGCCATGTGGCCGGGTGTGTCCCGTTCAGCTTCCACAATCATCGGTGGTCTGCTCTCGGGCCTGAATCGGAGGACTGCCGCTGAGTATTCGTTTTTGGCAGCGGTTCCGGTGATGACGGCCGCCACAGCGTACGATCTTTTCAAGGCCTGGCATTTTCTGCACATCTCCGACGCTTCTTTTTTCGCGGTGGGGTTTGTCCTGTCCTTTGTTTCAGCGGCCGTGGCCGTAAAAACGTTCATCACCCTTGTTCAGCGCTGGTCTTTGGCCCCTTATGCGTATTACCGCATCGCTGTGGCTCCTGTCATATATTTCTTGCTGAGTTGACCGACAGCCAAGTATGGTTCGCTCTCTGAAAAGAGAGATTGAGAATGACAGGGGGAGTCACGCGAGACGAGGGCTGCGCCTACGAATCCTCATTGGGACGCTGAGAGGGGTGGGGTGTCAGCTATTAGGATTGTTGAGCAAGTGAGCACTGAGCCTGTCCGCATACCTCAGTATCCAGTCGATGGCCGCTTCCATTCCGAGGTCTTTACCGGCCCTTTCCGATTCGATCCATTTGTGCCGCTCTATTTCGTTGGTTTGCAGCTCGAGGTACTCGTTAAGATCCATTTCCACACCGACCATTTACATTGTGGTAGACTGAGTAATCATGTGCTGGTCAAGACCACCTATTAGCAGTACCGTTGCCATTTGTCAAGCACAATGTGAGGAATCAGTGATTGGGAGGCGTCTATGGGCAATCCTTTACTTGGAATCAGTGAACTTGGACAGTCTGTCTGGTATGACAACATAAGCCGAGATCTATTGAGATCCGGTGGACTTGAGAAGATGATAGAGGAAGACCGCGTAACAGGGGTGACATCAAATCCCTCGATCTTCCAGCAGGCCATCGGCGGCCAGAAGACCTACGACTCTGACCTGCACGAATTGGTGGATCAGGGCAAGGACGTTTACGGCATATACGAAGGGCTGGCGGTTTCGGACATCAGAGAGGCCGCGGACCTGTTGGCGCCGGTTTACGAAAAGACCTCGGGAGCGGACGGTTTCGTAAGTCTGGAAGTGGCCCCGGACCTGGCCTATGATCGTGAGGCTACGCTTTCAGAGGTGAGGAGTCTGTGGGAACTGGTCGGTCGAGACAACCTGATGATCAAAGTCCCGGCTACGCTTCCGGGGATTGAGGCGGTCGAGGTTCTGATATCCGAAGGAATCAACATAAATGCAACACTGATATTCTCCCTGGAGCAGTATCGCTCAACCGCGACCGCATACATCAACGGCATGACAAGGTGGGTAGATTCGGGCGGGGATCCAGGGAGAGTCGCATCAGTGGCTTCCTTTTTTGTGAGCCGCCTCGACACAATGGTCGATGAACGCCTCAAGGAAGTGGCGAACCCGGCCTGGAAGCGGACCGCGTCGGAACTGTCGGGAAAGGCGGCAATAGCAAATGCGAAACTGGCGTACGCAATCTTCAAGGATCTGTGCAACGGCACACCGTTTACGGAATTGAAGTCAAAAGGCGCACGGCCTCAAAGGGTACTTTGGGCCAGCACGAGCACAAAGAACCCGGATTACCCGGACACGTACTATGTGGATGCCCTCATTGGGCCTGAAACGGTGAACACCCTCCCCACAGCCACCATCAACGTATTCAGAGACCATGGTGAGGCAGCGGCTCGGCTGGAAGTAGGCTTGGATGAAGCCCGCGAGGTCTTCACCAAATTGGCCGAGGTGGGGATAAACATGGACGAGGTCACGGATCAGCTCCTGGACAACGGAGTCAGATCCTTTGCCGAGTCGTTTGAGAAACTGCTTGAGGGAATAGGTACAAAAAGAACCCGGCTGTTGAGGGGCTGGGGACACAGATCAGCGTCCCTGGGAGACCTACAGAAAGATGTGGACGGCACACTCGCCGCATTCGACAAGGAAAAGCTTACTGAGAGCTTTTGGGCACAGGATTCGTCTATCTGGACCGACGATCCTGAAATTGGCGGCGAGGTGGGACAAAGGCTGGGGTGGCTCACCGTGGTTGAGACCATGCAGGGCGAGACCGCCCGTCTCAGAGATTTTGTCGAGGAAATCAAGTCCCTGGGGTACTCCCGAGCGGTACTGGTCGGCATGGGCGGAAGCAGCTTGGCCCCGGCCGTGTTTCAATCCTGCTTCGGCACTGCCGAGGGGTTCCTGAACCTCAATGTGCTGGACACCACCGACCCCACCTCCATCCTGGAACTGGACCGACAGCTGGACCTGGAAAAGACACTGTTTATTGTTTCCAGCAAGTCCGGCAGCACAATAGAGGTCTTGTCTCTCTACAAGTACTTTCGTCGCCGCATGGATGAGGCCGTCGGAGACGAGGCCGGGAAACACTTCATAGCAATCACCGATCCGGGGACGCCTCTGGGAAAGCTCGCCTCAGATGAGGGGTTCAGGAAGGTGTTTCTCAATCCGCCCGACATTGGAGGCCGATTCAGCGCGCTGTCGTATTTTGGGCTCGTCCCCGCGGCACTCATCGGCGTGGACTTGGATCGTATGTTGATGAGAGCCGCACAGGCCGCGGAGGCCGCGGGACTCGAAGTGCCCGCTCTTGAGAATCCCGGTCTGTGGCTCGGGGTGATCCTGGGACAGGCTTCACTCTCGGGGAAGGACAAAGTGACGATCATAGCATCTCCCGGGATAGCGACCTTTGGTCTATGGCTCGAACAACTGCTGGCCGAGAGCACGGGGAAAAGAGGAAAGGGGGTC
Organism: uncultured Syntrophaceae bacterium; assembly: GCA_964527475.1. GTDB lineage: Bacteria > Desulfobacterota > Desulfomonilia > Desulfomonilales > Desulfomonilaceae > CAZGNL01. The sequence goes on along the minus strand of CAZGNL010000078.1, from coordinate 5,738 downwards.
GTTCCCATTGACCGGGAACCGATCGGAACACCGGATGTCTGCGGTGATGATCGCATCTTCATATATTTGAGAATTGACGAAGAAGGCGCCTACGATGCTGAGGTCTCCGCGCTGGAGAAATCAGGGCATAAGGTCATCTCCTTGCGGCTGCACACTCCCTATGACCTGGGGAGAGAGATCTTCCGCTGGGAATTTGCCACCGCCACGGCTGGGAAAATTCTGGGCGTCAATCCGTTTGATCAGCCAAATGTTCAGGCGGCCAAAGATCTTACCAGTGACCTGTTGGACGATTACGTGAAAAAGGGCACGCTTCCTGACGAGGAGATGTTGGAAATCGACGACCCTACGCTGTCATCGTCACTGAGAGAATTCTTGGGTCTGGTAAATACGGGTGATTACGTGGCCTTCAATGCGTTCGTTCATCCGTCCAATGCCGCGGTGGCCACACTGCAAGAAATGAGAGGGACGGTGAGGGACAAGTTCAAAGTTGCCACGACGCTCGGGTTCGGCCCAAGGTATCTGCACTCAACCGGACAAATCCACAAAGGCGGAGCGGCAAACGGTCTGTTCCTCCTGATAACCACCGATAATGCCGAGGACGCAGCAATACCCGGAGAAGCCTACTCCTTCGAGGTGCTCAACTCAGCCCAATCCCTGGGGGATTATCAGGCTCTGAAGAAAGCGGAACGAAGAGTCCTCAGGATTCATCTTAAGTCGGAATCGCACCTGGACAAGCTGCTTGATGCCTTGAAATCCCTGTGAGAGTCTGAAAAGAACCGACTGCCGGCTTGGACGCATCAAATGGCTTCTACCGAGTTGCGCTCAAAGAAGTGAAATGAACACGAAACTCAGTCTTTACCAAAAAGAGATCCAAGAGACCGAGAACGCCATCCTATGCGTGGCTAAGGCCGAGAAAATGGTGTCGGAACTGGGAAAAGCACTGATCGAGGAAACGGAAACGACCCAGGGAAACGGTGCAACCGAGACCCACCATGCGCGGAATGGCAAGTGGTCTTTGGAGAGAGACGGCATTCTCACACGCGACAATGATTGATGCCGGTCCCTCACGAACAGGAACCAAATCCGACTCAAGGGTGCGCTTGCGAGTCAGGGCATCTCTTGAAGGGATTGCCGAGAATGTACCGCGCGTTTTAATGAATTCCCCCTGATCCTTGATTGGTATTACCTGGGGAAAAGCGTATTGAGCTTCATCAGTAGGGCCATGTCTCCCTCGGCTTTGTATTTACCGCTCATGAATGCCTGGGCGCCTTCGAGTCGCCCCTGGGCGATTGCCAGCCAGACCTCGGCGGGTGTGGTTATCGTCACCTGTGGGGCGGAGGCAGGACCCTCGTGGAAAACAGCCCTTTGGTCTTGAATCGTCAAATGCGCGGTGAAGTCTTCGCCATCGGTGACCTTGAATTGGTAGGTGACCTCAAGGCCGGCCGCAGCTTCCGGATCAAGGCCCTTGGGCATCATCTCCAGCAGGTCTCTCACCGACTTCGCGGAGTCCGGTCCGACAGGGGGGGTGGATGCCGTCTCTCGGGTTTCCCTTCTGGTCTGTGCGTGTCTTTTCATCAGATCCTTCAGCCAGGCGCGTCTCATTTCAGGGGTTCTGGTACCGGTTGATTGGGTCTGGCCCACATAGGCCTCGAAGCTTTCGTACAATCCGTGCTCTTTCCAGTGCTCGTGGTCTGATTTCATTAACTCCGGGTGGTCGTGCACCAGTTTGCCCATGAATTGCCAAAACTCCAGGTCATCGCACGTGGCCGGGTAACGTCTCCCTTCCCTGACCGCAAGGACCAGGTCACGGGCCAGGTCTTTGGCTCGGGCTTCGACGGCCTCCTTGCCTATGAATTCCCCCGGTCCGACAGCGATAGAAGTAAGTTCGCCCACATTGAAGGCGCCGAACGCTCGCAGCACGCCTCCAAGATACCTCGCCGTATCGGTCTCACCCCAGCCCGCGGAGACACTTACTGCAAGGCCCGGCTTCCACGTGGGACGCGGCTTGTGCCCAAAGCTCAGAGACCGGTCCAGAAATGTCTTCATCTGCGCGGTGACGTGGTGAAAATATACCGGTGATGCGAGAATCAGAGCGTCCGCGTCCAGCACTTTGGCCGCCAGCGCCTTGTGGTCGTCCTTGATCCAGCAAGTACCCTTTTCCAGGCACAAAGCGCAGCCGGTACAGTAATTGATCAAATGTCGGCTGAGCATAATGTGTTCCAGCTCGAACCCTTCCTTGTTCAGGTGCTCTTCGAGCATTCCGATCATCAGGGATGTGTTGCCCACTCCTTCGTGTGGGGAACCGTTGATTGCGACGACTTTCGGGTTGTTTCTCACATTCTCCTCCTTGCCAACGAATTCCTTTTGCGCAGGCCGCTCAAGCGGCCCCGGGATGGGTGGTTCGGGCCTTGATTCGGTTTCTGGGGCCCGCACCGGCTCAATACCCAGTCTGCGCTGGTAATAGTCCGGATAATATTTCGTGAACGGTATACCTACACCCAGGAGCAAGACCATAGGCACACCCACCTTGAAAACAATTTGCCCAAGTCCATTCTCCGGACTCAGCGCGAAAGTCGGAATCAAAGCGGAAACCGCGCAAGCCCCGAAAATCCCGGCCCAAGCCCACGTCATGTTGAGATTTATCCGCTTGAATATGTCGGTTTCCCAAACCGCCTGCGGGACACGTTTTCTGGCAAAGTGCGTTGTGAACGGTTCCCGCCCGAAAAGCATCGGTCCCGCCACGGAAAGGAACAGAACTCCATAGAGTAAGGCTTCGGGAAAATCCGCGGCCAATCGCCCAAGGCCGGTAGGCCAAAACACAAATCCGGCGGCCGCGAGCGCTATAAATAATGCCATTGCCTTGTCGATCGCTGATGCCATGTTCCATCGGACGAGCGCCAGAACCGAGGGGACTATGATCAGAAGGAGCAGGACCGTCACCGCGCTCATCAGATCCAATCGGAAGTGGGTAGTGTGCCCGATTGTCATGTACGCCACGATCACTACCGTCGGCAAAAAGGGAAATATTCGCTTCATGATAACAACTCCTCGTCTTTCAGGTCCCTGGACCCTGCCACACGCAGTTGGAACAGCCGATCAATCACATAGGTGCGCGTGGCTCGAGCGGCCTGGACCAGTTCAAGGGTAAGTCCTGCATCCAGCTCATCAGGGAGATGATGCGTCAGGCGCCGGCGCAAACGCATCTCCTCGTCCACGATCTGTTTGGCCAACCTGGGATAAAAGGCCATATCATCCTCGGTCATGCCCCTGGAGATTCCCCCCGCGTAAATGGTTCCCATGCCCACATCTTCTTCATCGAAGAATCCGGATTTCAAAGGCAACAGCATCTTGGCCCTGATCAGATCATCAACCTGGTCTGACGTCAGTCCGGTGGCCCGGCAGTAAGCCGATTGATCCAAGAGCTTTCCCGATGTTTTGCCGAATATGGTCTGAGTTAACCATGTCCTGAGAGTTACGTCCTGTCCTTCATCGCGCCACCTGATCAGGTTCTTGATCTTGGCCAGCGGAAGGCGATGGTTGCTCTGCATAGTTTTGATAAAACGAATCCGCTCCACGGAGTCCGGATCGTAATATGCCATATTGGGGCTCGTTTTGACCGGTTCCGGGAGCAGGCCCTCGTTGACGTAATGTAGAATCGTTGATTTGGGAACACCTGTGGCCTTGGTCAGATCCTGCATCCTCAGGAAGGGTTTCCCGTCCTGAGTTTGCGGCCGTTGTGATGGGCCTTTTCTTGCCATGATCCGAGTCCGGGCCTTTCTCTCTCTTTCCAGCCCCCCCACCTTACTGCACAAAATATCGAGTGTCAAGTGCCACCTGCCACTTGATGCCAGGTTGCGGTCAAAAGAGTGCGGTTCTGTTCCAGGGCGCCACTGCCGGCTTGCCCAGCAGTGTTCGACAGTACTCGGTCGATCGCACATCGGTATCACCCATACGAGGCGGGCGGACGATTCGATGCGTCCATGTCATGGCAAGCGCAGCGAAGCAATCCCATTACTTGGGTCGAGGCCCGTTGTGCGGAGCACAGATACGGTATTTGGTACAATTCGACACCGTGGGGTGGCTCGGGGCTCTGAGTTTCAGCGCTGCGACTTGGCGTCTGAGCGCCCGAGACCTTTGGATCGGATGGAGCGACCGGGCTCACCGAGCGAACCTCTACAAGGTACTGTGCAACAGCAGGTTCCTGATTCTCCCCCCGGTGAACGTCAAGAATCTCGCGTCTCACGTGCTCGCCCACGCGACAGCGCGAGTTTGTCGAGACTGTGAGGAGCGCTTTGCGGAATTGGAACTCAAGCCCCTAGAGGACGAGGACTTCCTCCACTAGGGGCCTGTCACGAAATAACGCCGGCATTCTCCTGTAGGGGCGGGCCTATGTGTCCGCCCTTTCCCGCGTGCCCACCCTTACGTCGCGGCCGACACGCAGAGCCTGCCCCGGACTCCGATCCGAGGTAAGCCCCTACAATTGGGTCAGCAACCTATCGCCTGGTCTATTCCGTGACACACCATAAAGGTTTGGGCCGTGTATTTGCTGGAGATTGATTCGCCCAAAGGGTTGAAGAATTCTCTTGAGTGGATGCTCCCGACACTGTTAAGACGACGAATTTGGAGAGGCCATACAGATTGTCAAATGGTATGCGACCCGATGGAACATAGAGATCTGTCACAAGGTAATCAAGAGCGGTTACCTACAGGGGGTTCCAGTCGTAGAACCCATTTTCAATGCGTCGCACTATAGTAGGATGTCATTGCTCTGGCTGGCGAAGCAATCTCATGCACCATGAATACGGGGATTGCTTCGTCGTTTCATTCCTCGCAATGACATGTTCAGAGCGGACCTTCCGCCCAGTGAAACTGAAGGGGTACGTCCTCCGAAGGCCTAAACGGACCGAGCATGCGCGCTGCGACTCAACCCGTGTCAACGCTTAGGCTGTTCCGACTTCTCCTCTACCAGATCCAGGGCCCGCAGCTCGTCCTGCAGCTGCCGTCTCCGCTGCTCAAGTTGTTCTTTCCGCTTCTTGGCATTGATCTTCTGAATCTTCAGATCGATGTCGGCCGCGGCAAGTTGATCTTTCAGTTGTTGTTCTCGATGCTTAGTCTGTTTACTGCGACGCAGATCATTGAGTTCCTGAATCTTCAGGTCCAACTTTTTCAATTCCATTTGATTCTTAAGCTGCCGCTCTGTCTGTTCCCTTCGCTTCTTTTGCTTGATCTGATTGAGTTCCTGAATTTTCCCGTTGAGTTCGGCCGTTTGCAATTGGTTCTTGAGGTTTTGCAGCCGCTGGTCCTTTTGAAGCCTGCGCCTCTTTTGATTCAGATCGTGAATCTCCTGATCCAGATCCAACGCCTTGAGGCGCTGCTCAATTCGGCTGCGGCGTTGCTCACGGCTTAGTGCCGTCGATCGCCTGTTTTGTTTCCGGATCTCGGCTGCGGCAGCGGAAGGCAGCCTCTTGATGTCCGATTTGTCTGTCTCCGCCGATCGTGCTATCGGAGAGCCAATGCTCTTTGAGAAGGCGGACGGCACATCAGTGAGTCCTAAGAAGCACAATAGCCCGCCCAGAAACAAGAGAGCTGAATTTTTCATGAGTTTCCCCTTTTCTCGCTCGGTTTATTCCTTTGTACTCGACCGACCGCAACCGCGTCAATGGTCTCACCCCTCAGGGTGTGTCACAAAATAAACCTTGCAACAGGTTGCTGACGCAATTGTAGGGGCAGACCCCGGA
>CAZGNL010000077.1:0-23954 GCA_964527475.1 uncultured Syntrophaceae bacterium | reverse complement strand
CTCTTGGAAGTTGATGACCTTGGGATTGACTTCCCCATCGAAGGAGGTCCCGTCTTTTCGCTGAAGCTTTACCTCGTACTGAGGGGGCGCCGCTTCGCCTCGCATGCGAGCTTGAGCCCTGGACCGAGTGATGTCCTGGTAATCAGGGTGGTAGATCAGCCAATGGTCCATTCCCTCCAGTTCTCCCTCCTCGTATCCGAGCATTTGATACAGACGAGAATTGGCGAATGCGATCTTCGCGTCTCTCTGGACGAAAATGCCATCAAAACTTTCCTTCACAAGAGTTCGGTATCTGTCTTCACTCTCACGCAAACGCTCGTCCATTACGGCTTTGTGAAGCGCCATCTCAATGGTAGAGCGCAGTTCGCTTTCCGTAATCGGTTTGACCAGATAGCCGTAAGGCTCTGTGAGCTTTGCCCGATCCAGGATGCCCGTATCCGTATAGGCAGTCAGATAGACGACGGGTGCGGCAAACTGGGACCGTATCTCAGCGGCTGCTTCAATTCCATCCATCTGCCCCTTCAGCACAATATCCATCATCACCAAGTCAGGGTTGGTCTCCCGGGTCTTTCTGACCGCCTCCTCTCCTCTGGTCGCCACCCCGACGACTTCATGACCTAGGTCCGTCAAATAGGCCTCAAGACCTTTCACAACTACTTGGTCATCTTCAACGATGAGAATACGTGCCGCTTCCATGATCCTGTCCCCTTTAGCGTTCTTCTTCGCTTGTCTTGAACCTGACCCGAACTTCTGTTCCCTCGCCTCCACAAAACTCAACCTCTCCCTCAAGCTGGGCTACAAAAGTGTTGACCAAATCCAGCCCCAGGGTTTCGGGGTTGTGCGGGTCAACTTCCTCCCGGATTCCAACACCGTTGTCGCTCACGATGAGTTCAAGTTCATCTTCTCCGATGGACCGAAGGGCTATTGTGACTTTACCTGCTCTACCTTCGGGGAAAGCGTGTTTCAGGCTGTTGGAGACCAGTTCCGAGATCACGAATCCTATCGGAACGGCTAAGTCGAGCGCCAAGGATACATCGGCCATCTCTTTCTTCAGAGTAATCGAAGATCCGACATCCGAATACGAGACAAACAGATGATCCCCCAGGCTGCTCACATATTCGCTGACGTTGACCTGCGCCAAGTCTTTGGCTTGATACAGTTTCTCGTGGGCAAGGGCCATAGACTTTATCCGATCCTGGGCATCCGTGAACATACTGTGATAGGCGTCATCCTTGATGCGCCTGGACTGAAGGCTGAGAAGCGTGGAGATGACCTGGAGGTTGTTCTTGACCCGGTGATGGATCTCTCGGAGCAGGACCTCTTTCTCTTTGAGAGAGGCTTTGATTTGGTCTTCAGCCTTCTTGCGGTCGGTGATGTCTCGCGAAACGATAGTCACACCGGCAAAACCGCCGGACAAGCTCCTCCGCATTGACACCTTGGCGTTGAACCATTCTTGTTCGCCTGCTGTGAGCATAGAATAATCAAATTGTCGAACTAACCCGGTATGGCGTGCTGACTCGACAGCTTCTTCCAGCAAATCAGCAACATCGTCAGGCAGCACCTCCTTGAAATGTCGGCCCAGAAACTCCTCCGGCGGTACGTACAACTTCGATAGGTCAGGCGGTTGATGATAATCTTCGAAAACCCCGTCCTTGTTCAGGACAAAAATGAAGTCATGCAGGGTCTCCCAGGTTGATCGTAGGCGTTCTTCACTCTCCCGCAGTAGCTCATTGGCTCTCGCCAACTCAGAAGTACGCTCCTTAACTCGTAGTTCAAGGTCATCGTGAGCCTTTCTTAGCGCCTCCTGTGCCTTCTTGCGGTCAATGATTCTTCCCACTCGTTCAGCAATTGCGTTGATCAGGCTTCTCTCTTCCGTCAGGAAAGGCCCTTCATCGCTTTCTGGCCTCTGTTCCAGATAACGGACCACCACAGAGCCACTGATCTCACCATGTACCACTATGTCGGCGGATTGCTCCGAGAGAGGTTCTCCGAAGTTCTCCGTCTTGAACTGTAGCCCCTCAAGAAAGATTCTTGCACACGTGACTTCCGGGTATTGCCAAGACGCGGGAATCAGTTCAACGGTTCCTTGAATAATCTCGTCAAACGAAATGTCCGGTGTTTCGACTAGTTCTGAGATGCCATAGAGACAATTCAGTTCCTTGATGCGCTCACCAAGTTGACTAGTCCGCTCTTCCACTTTCTTGTCAAGTTCATCATGGGCTTGGCGTAGCGCCTCCTCGGCCTTCTTACGCTCGGTGATGTCTGCATCTGTGCCTCTGTATCCACGAAGGTTTCCCTGCTTATCAACAACGGGAACTCCGCTTGTTGAAAGCCAAACTGGTTTACCGTCCTTGTCCACGTTGCGGTTCATCAATTCACGGAAAGGCTCTTTTCTAGCGAATACTTCAAACGCCTGTTGCTTCATCTCTTCTCGGTCGTCGGGATGGAACAGGTCATAGAAGTGTTCTTCTCCTACAATTTCCTGGGGGGCATATCCAAGTATTCTTCTTACTGTCGGACTTGAGTAGGTGTACAAACCATCGGCATCCACCTCCCAAATCCATTCCTGGGCATTTGCAGCCACTTGTCGGAATCGTTCCTCACTTTCCCTTAGTTGTTTCTCCATTTGATGCTTGTACAGAGCCGTCTCTATGGTTCCCCGCATTTCAGAGGCGGAGACCGGCTTGACCAAATACCCATAAGGCTCCGTAAGCTTGGCCTTATCAAGAACATCCTTCTCCCCGTGCCCGGTCAAATATACGACCGGAATGTTAAACCGAGAGCGGATCTGGTCGGCCGTCTCAATGCCGTCCATTTCACCTTCCAACAGGATATCCATGAGGACCAAGTCCGGCTTAGTCTCATCGGCCGTCGTCACCGCTTCCTCTCCATTCGGTACCTTGGCCACGACTTTGTGTTCCATCTGTTCCAGGTCCGCTTCAATGAGTTTCGCGGTTAGTTCGTCGTCTTCGACAATGAGGATTCGAGGCATGGGCAGGGTACCTCTTCCAATTAGAAAGGTGGGCAAAAGGCCCGCGCCTCCCCCCAAGAATTGACAACAGGGGGATAGGCGAGAATAGATTCTAACTTATCTCACAAAATACCAAATTCAGCCGAGAAATGGAATGGAAATTCCTGTGCATCCCGACCTTTTCGGTGCGAGATCGACAGACCTATCGGATTGAACGAGGGAAAGCACGCTTGATACGATGAAGAAGCCTGTTTCCGTTCACTGCATCAAGAAAGCCCGTTTTCTCTATGTCAGAGTGGTTGCGGATAGGATCAGCCCGTTCCTTAATCCTCAAAATCCACCTTCAGTTCTGTGGAAAGCTTCCCGGCCGTACTCAAGAAGAGTAGAGTAGGGGTCAGGCTTGACATCTTTGTATTTGTGCCAGGTCTTCTCTTGCCCTCTCAAGTTCTGCCGCAAGACGGGGATTCGTTTCCGCACGTTTGCGCAGACGATTGATCGCTTGACTCCTTCCTCCAACAGATCTTAGAAACGAATCCGGTCCGGCTCGTCAAGAAAAAATATCCTGGCCACCGTTCCCAAGCAGCATCACATGATAGACAGCGCCCGGATAGTGAATGCATGCTCTCCGTGCCATTCTTGGCAGTTTATACCCTCAAATCCACATATGTCAAGCCTGACCCCAAAACACAAAACAAAACAAAACAATATATGGATCATGCGAGGTTTAATAGGAGTTGCGAACTCTGATTCCTTCCCGGCGCGACAACTACCGCTACGTCGCGGGAGTACCGAGGGACTTATGGGGATTCATGTTGATACTGACGTGCGGTGACCTCCAATACGTGCGACCGGCATGATGAATGCCGGATCTGCCTAATACCCCTGCGACTTCCGGCCGACTGTTTCTCTGTTAATCGCTGATAGGCTCCGTCTTCGTCCAGTGGACCCCCGAATTGAGAGGCAATAAGATCGGACTGCCGAGAGGACGAAATGCAAATTGGCCAAGCCCTCCCGGGCCGACGGTGCTCTCGAATCAATAGTCCCTATTATTCTTACAGTCGCAGACGACATACACTACAGAGATCTGAGACGTCTCAGTAATCCTAAGCCCTGTTTACAAGGTAAATTCCGCCCGTAACCAGGACGAGTCCTATCCCGAGAAACGTCGTCAGCTGCTCGTGAAGGAACATCGCGCTGAGAATGACGCCAAATATGGGGGTCAGGAAGGTGAACGCGGCTAGACGGCCGGCCTGGAATCGGTGGAGTAGCCAGAACCAGGCCAAGTAGCTGGCGAAGGCCACAATGGCAGATTGGTAGAGGAGGGCTGCGATCACAGGCCCGGTAAGCGAGACCGGCAATCCCCTCTCGAACAAAAGTGATCCCAGGAGGAGCACGGGAATGGAGTAGAATAGCTGGGAAAACAGCGTCTGGTAATGCGTGATCGCCGTGTTAGAGATGAACCTCTTGATGTATACGGTTGTGGCAGCCCAGAGGAAGCCTGCTGCGACCTCCATGAGGTCTCCTACCCAGTAGGACGGACCCAGCTTCACAGATCGTGACCCGAAGACCAGACAAAGGCCGGCCAATGCAATGATTACTCCCGCGCTTTTCGACAGCCCCAGCCGTTCGTCGTGCAAGAACAAGTGAGCTAGAAGCACGGTCCAAAGCGGCTGGGTATAGAGAAATATTACGGCTCTGGATGCATCGGTGAACTTGAGCCCCCAAAACAGGAAAAGAAACTCGATCCCGAACAACAATCCGATGGCCACCCCGTGCTTCAAGAAACCTTTTGGGAGAAAGACCCGTTCCCCTAACGCCAGCGCATAGAACCAGAGCAGAAGGCTCGCGACAATAGACCGGATCGCTGCTGCCAAGATGGGGGAGACGCCCTGGTTGCTCACCTTGATGGTGACCATGTTCCCTCCCCAGGTGAGACAGAGGACGGTAAGGAGCACCACTCCGGTCAGAGGAATGCGTATAGACGAATGGCTGGTGACACTCAAGCTGACTCCACATCGCTAGCGCTCATCGAAGAGAAAGGGAGATGACCATCTCAGGGCTCCCTTTGACTATTGCTACAGGAGTCTATCACGCCGTCGTCTTCAGCGGAACACCTCTGTCATAGCAGACACGAGATTCGTCCTGAGAAGCCCTCAGTTCAATACTGAGCGAAGTTATGCGTAGGGGAACCCGTTTCGAGGGAATTCATAAATAGTAATTATTAGTTAGTGTATCTCTGGGTCATCAAATGACTCTGTTTTTGTTCGCGTGGTAGATCGTGAGCATGTACTTGGCCCGCGCGGGCCAAATAGCCCGCAATGATGATATGTGCGACCCAAGTTCTGGCAAACCTGGCCACCATTCAGATATCCGATTCAGACGGGCGACCGCTCAAGGTAAACATCAAGGGTGTCAATAACCCCCGCGGCTGAAGTAATAATCGCCGGAACCGTAATTCAGCGAACCCTAAGAGTGCTGGTCGTGGACGCCAAGAACATTTATGTAAAACCTCGTCTGCCTAAGAGTTCGCCGAAGAAGTAGGTTGGGAAACATAGAGAGTTGCATGTGCGGTTCCCGGGGCCTGCCAGGGAATCCGTGCCTCCAGGCTCTTTCCGGACATCCGGCCGGAAGTTACCACCCGATCGAGAAGAGCGCCCGCAGACCCATGTCCCTAGGCGCCGGCTCAGTGTGGCTTCAGCCTTTCCCTTGGTCCACTAGTCCCAATATGTGTTTCGTACAGCGCCGACGAGACGATTTTGGTTGACCGAGGGGTGCCCGCTGAGGGACGCTCAGCAGGTGGGGATCCGGCGCAGGAATATTTCAGTGACGGAATGACGGAAGAGATAATCACAGGGTTGTCAAAGGTCCCTATGCTATTCGTTATCGCCCGCAACTCATCCTTCAGCTTCAAGGGGAAATCAGTCCCGGCGCAGGAGGTTGGGCGGCGGCTGGGTGTCCGGTACGTCGTTAACGGTAGCGTCCGACAATCCGGCAATCGTTTACGGATCTCGGTGAGACTGGTTGACGCCGAGAACGGTCAACAGTTGTGGGGTGAGCGGTACGATAGACAAATGAAGGATGTCTTTGCATTACAGGATGAGATCGCCCGCAAAGTCATGACGGAATTGCAGGTGAAGCTCACCCATGGAGAGCAGGCTCGAATCTGGGCGGAGCGGGCGCCTCCGAAGAGTCTGGAAGCATATGAGAAAATGTTGCGAGGCTACGATTACGTGATGCGCAATACAAAAGACGCAAATCGTTCGGCGCATAAGCTGTTTTCCGACACGATTGCATTGGACCCGGAAAATGCAAGGGCGCATGCAGGACTTGCCTTTGTTGGCTTATCGGACGCCTTTTTTGGCTGGAGCGATAACCCCGAGGCAGATGGATTTGCCGCTTACCTAAACGCACAGAAGGCCATCGCGCTTAACGATTCCCTGGATGAACCACACATTATGTGGAGAGAGCCATACGACTCAATCCAATGCCGCCATTTTGGTACCTACAGTTTCTGGCGGCTTGCCATCTCAGCTCGAAACAATATGATGAGGCCCTTGAAGCGCTCAAGAAGGCCGTACAAATTGATGCGGAAAGCCCTCTAGTCTATCTCACACTGGCGGCCACCTACAGCTTCTTGGATCGCAAAAAAGAAGTCCAAGCCGCCGCTAAGCGGTTTTTTGAACTCAGTCCCGGATTTTCAATCGAAGAGTTCGCCGAAAGAATGCCTTATAAGAATCGGGATGAGGCGAAGGAACTCGTTGGTGCATTGAACAGACTAGGCGTTAAATAGGCAGAAGCCTATGACCGGATTTTGCGGCGTGTGCTTGACGGAAAAGGTGTTCAGAAGCTCCAAGACCTGGACCGGCTGACCATTAGGAATTTCCTTCGCTACCTCCGTTCTTTGTGAGCATGTCATTCAATCCGAGCGTCGCAGGTACTATATCTGCGGTTGCTTTCTTCCGGCTTCCAGTTCCATCGGCGCTGCCCATTTGTCCACTTTCTTGCGGTCACATCATCAGAAATGCTCTTTTCGCAAATTCAGGGACCACGACGGGCGATCAAGAAAAACAGACACTTACAGACGCGGCAATCCTATCCTTAATGTTGGGGGAAGCCGCATTCTATTTTTACCTCAAGCATCGCGGGTGGATCGGATCGGGAAGATCACTGTTCTACATGAACACCGATCCACCTCTCACTTTTTAGGGATTCACAAAGTAGTCTAGAATTGGGTATTGGGCGTCTCAAGGCATAGTGAGAGACAAGAGATATTCTGCCGGTCTGGAGACTCTTCGTTCACTGTTCACAGCGGGGTTGGCGGTACTCGTATCGGAATAGCGGAGTCGACGCTTGCCGGTGAAGTGCTGATTGGACTAGCTCCCAATGTTCTTTGACTCAAACCGTCGGTTTAGATAGAATCAGAAATGTCGCGATGTTCCGGGTATTTTCATTGTCGGTGGACTTCGCTGCCAGATTGGTATCGTCAGTCAGGAAAGGCCCATGAAAGACGAAGAAGAAACGAACTACAAACTCATGCGAGAAGCTGAGGAACTTCGCAAACGGGTAGCCCAATTGGAGCTGGCTCAAAAGGAGCTGATTAGATCCAATGAAGAGCTGCGGGAAAGCGGACGGCAATATAGCGACATTTTCCACTTCGGACTTGTTGGAATATTTGATAGCACCCCGGAGGGAAGAATCATCCGGGCCAATGACCGGCTTGCTCGAATGATTGGATACGAATCTCCCGAGGAATTGATAGCCGGCATTGACAACATAGCTGAAGACCTTTACGTGGCTCCGTCCCAACGTGAGGAGATTGTTCGACTACTTGGAGAGTCCGACCAGGTACTCCATTTTGAGATCGGGCTTCGCCGCAGAGACGGTAGCCACATGACAGCTGACCTGAGCGTTCGGAGCGTGAGGGACCAAAGCGGGAGCTTGCTCTACTTTGAAGGGTTCATCGATGACATCACCGAACGTAAGCGCTTGCGCGAAGCCCTGGCTAATCGGACTTATGAACTTGGCGAGCGGGTCAAGGAACTCAATTGCCTCTTTGATATCTCCAACCTCATTGAAAATCAGGATCTTTCATTGGTTGAGATCGTTCAGGGGATAGTCGACGTCATTCCCACTGCGTGGCAGTACCCTGAGATCACTTGCGCAAGGGCCATTTTGGAGGATCAGGAATTCCGAACAGAGAACTTTGCCGAAACTAGGTGGCAACAAGTAAGCGACATCAAAGTGCATCGCAAGAGGCTCGGAACTCTCGAAGTTTTCTATCTGGAAGACAGGCCGCAAAGAGATGAGGGCCCTTTCCTGGAAGAGGAGAGAAGTCTGCTCAACGCGGTTGCAGAAAGACTGGGACGAATTGTCGAGCGCAAGCGAGCCGGAAGATCTCTGCGAGAAAGTGAAGAACGCTTTCGGGCCATTTTTGAGGGGGCGGAAGAGACCATCTTCCTCAAGGATCCCGATCTCAAATACACGCACGTGAATCCTGCCCTCTGCAATCTGTTGGGGATCCCTTCGTCTGAAATCCTCGGGCGAAGAGCCTCGGACATCTACGGCGAAGAGATAGGAAGGATACTGGAGGAACGCGATGCTCGTGCTTGGGCGGGAGAGCGAATTGAGATGGAGCAGACCAGACCCGTCCAGGGCTCTCTCATGACGTTCCACGATACAATCGTGCCAGTGCGGGACTCCAGGAACGAAATTGTAGGGATTTGCGGCATCTCTCGCGACATCAGTGAGCGAACCAACCTCATTAAGGAAGGGCCCGTTCCGTCAGAATCCCCCCTCTCCCAGGCCATGCAGGGAACCTTGACTAAGGCCCGGATAGCCGCGAGCGCGCAGAGTATTGTCTTGCTGCAAGGCGAGAGCGGGAGCGGAAAGGACTACCTCGCGCGCTGGATACATGAGCGGTCCCAACGGTCGACCGGCCCGTTTTTCGCAGTGAATTGTGCCGCCATACCACAGGAACTGGCGGAATCCGAACTCTTCGGACATGAACGCGGCGCTTTCACTGGAGCAACAGGACGCAAGAAGGGAATGTTCGAACTCGCAGAAGGCGGCACAATCCTACTCAACGAGATCGGTGAGCTTGGATTGTCGCTGCAATCCAAGCTGCTCGCCTTCCTTGATACGCAGTCCTTCCTCCGGGTAGGTGGTGAAAAGCAGGTTCAGATTGATGCAAGGCTCATCGCAGCGACCCACCGCAACCTGGAGCATGAGGTTGCCGCAGGGCGCTTTCTCGAACCCCTTTACTACCGCCTGAGCGTTTTCCCCTTACATGTCCCACCCTTACGGGAACGGTCGGAAGACATGCCGATTCTTGTAAAGACGATCATGGCAAAACTCGCGCGGGAGATGCAACTCACCGAACTTCCCCGGCTCGGTCCCCACCACATAAAGGCTCTCGCCCAATATCCCTGGCCCGGTAATGTTCGCGAGCTGAGCAATGTGCTAGAGCGATCCCTGATCCTCTGCAGAGGCGGCGCCTTCGAGCTGGCGCTACCCGCCTCGCAAACTAGTGACGAAGATTTGTCGTACACTGTACGGTATGTGCCTGGGAGAACTGTTCGTGACGTCACCGATGAGGTCAAGACCTTCATGTGCGTAGCGGCAATGGACGCGTGTCAGGGTAACAAGAAGGAGGCGGCAAAGCTGCTGAACATATCCCGCGACGCTTTCTATAGATATATCAAACGACTGGCAAAGCGTCCTGAAAAAAAGACAGAACATTGAGCACTTGTCCTATTTTATGACACAGCAAAGTTGCTGATGCCATTGAATATATTGCTTTTTCCTGATTAGTGTCCGATTTCCCGGCTCGGGCATTCAGAGCCCGAGAAACCACACGGACCTCCCAACCGCCCCATCCTGTTCCACTAAGGCCCTAGAATATAGACAAGTTTACTCCGATTCGTGCCCATTCGACCACTCTGGCACGGAAGCTGCAACTTCTATTCTCCGAGATCGACCGCCGGCTGAGACTTGGACCGAACGCGTTAACACCGCCACAGGTCCCCGGCTCAAACAGAGAGGCTTGCGAGTGCCGCCGGAAGGCATCCGAGTCCGAGCCGGCCACAGAAGAATACCCGAAGGTGAAATGATGTCAGGAATCAACCTTATCGCTGAAGCAATGAACGGAAACCTGGCGGCAGTCCGCAAGCTCGTTGCCAATGGCACTGACGTCAATTTCGCCAACCGAATCGGAGTCACGGCCCTCATGGCGGCCTGTCAGTGGGACCGACTGGAAGTGGCAAGATTCCTTTTGGCCAACGGAGCTGACCCGGAGACCAGAAAGAGATACTCGGGGAGGAATGCCCTCATTTACTCGTGCCTCTCAGGAGATTCACAAATTGTCAAACTCCTCTTGGACCACGGTGCACCCGTGGATTCAACCGACGACGCCGGCAGGAGTGCTTTGATGATAGCGGCAACCATTGGGAAAGCGGAAATGGTGAGACTCCTCCTGCAAAGTGGCGCCAACATTCATTTCCGGGACCACTCCGGGGCAACCGCGTTGGATTGGGCCGCTGTGCAGGGCCGTGACGAAATTCTGGAGATACTCAATCCGCAAGGCGCCATGGGAACACTTACCCGAAAAGGATTTCCGGAAACGAACGTGCCACAACGAAAGGATGAGGAGGTAAATAGCCGTGGCTGAAACGCGACTCGATGCCCTGACAAATACCGGCAGGAATGCTCTGGAGAGCGATTTTGAACTGGAAGGCTTGAAGCGTTGGAGAGAGCAGGCTCATCAGTGTGTAGCAATATTGGTCGGTGAGGATCACCCTTATGCGGAACACTTCAAACGCGCGATCCGGAGGGCGGAGTTCTCAAGTCTGCTCACCGATGTGGGAGTCATAACTGGGGCGAAGCTCCGGCTGTTGCAGGGCTTCGAATCCTGTGACACAACCGCCGCGGGAGATTCACAAGAGGCAGACTCGGACGCGTGCGTCGTCCGGCCTACTGCTCCCTTTTGTTATCTGACAATGAGGAGATCTCCCGGGGGCGGGATTCGTCACGGATGCAATGCAATCACTAACCATTTCCGGGGCTGGCGTCTTCAAGACAAGAGTTCCATAGACTGATCACAAATCTCAAGGGGTTTGGGGATGTCAAGAACAAGAGACGGTCGTCCCAGCGTACTGATCATACATGAAAATCCAAGAATTGCTCGGTTCTTCGAAGGAGTTCTGAGAGGAGGCTTTCGGGCAGACTCCGTCATGGACTGTTGCCATGCTCTGGATGCCCTCCGGATTGATCCACCGGACCTCATACTCTGCGACATTAGTTGCCTAGCCGGAAATGCGGCCGGATTCCTCGACACCCTACGGGAGGAATTTGATTTTGCTCAGGTTCCGCTGATCGTCGTGACGGACGATCATACGACCCAACTTGCAGAGGTGGTGAGACTCCGATTCGGAGATGTTGACTGCGTTCACAAGTCGATCAGCCCTCTCCTGTTGAACTGGAAGGTCGCTAACTGGCTGCACATCGCGCAGGAGGTGGAAAGGATCCGGGAATCAAAGTCTTTCGCAAACAAGCAAGCCCGCAGACTCCAATCACAACTGGAGATGTTGGTCCACGACCTCAAGTCTCCCTTGGTGGCTTTGAGAGGTTTGCTCAATAGGCTTGGAGCAAAGCTGGTCGAACTGTCCGCCGATCCTCGGATCCTGGAAGATCTTCAGCGCCTGCATGACATTAGCCGGTCAATGAAGGACATACTGGACTCAGGTAGAAATGCCGATCCAGAGACGGACTCGCGAGGGAAGCATGAAACGTTACAACTCGACGCACTAGCTATCCAGGTCGTGCAGCAATATCAGCAACGGATAGAGGAAAAGGGAATAGATGTGGAGATAGCTACGGGGGACGCTCCCGCTGCGGTGATCGGCAGCCGCGTGGATATCAGGCGGGTGCTGGACAATTTAGTGGCCAACGCTATTCTGCACGCTCGTGAAGCACACAATCCGCGAATTCTCGTCACGATTCTCCGTAAGAGGAGATCCGTTGTGGCGCAAGTTTCCGACAACGGCGTTGGTATTCCTTACGAGTATCAAGACAAGGTTTTTGATCGCTTTTTCCGGGTTCCAGGGACCGGCGAAAAACGTGGGAGCGGCCTGGGACTTCACATAGTCAAGGAACTCGTCGAGGGCCACAATGGCCGGGTGTGGGTAGAGTCAGAACCAGGGAAGGGAGCAACATTCGCATTCTCGCTGCCGAAGCCGGTTAGGCCGGATCATATCACACTTGATTGTGAGGTGGGTGGTGCGCCGCGGGAAGTTGATCGGGAGCATTGGTAGCCGGGCCACGGAACAGTCGGTAATGCTTCAGAGTTCGGGCCTGTCGAGTGGTAAAGGTGAGAAGAAAGAGGAGACCGAGGAAAAGGACGATGGCATGCATCAAAAGGAAAGGCGCTTCGGAACCTCAAGCGGCAAGAGGAAATCCGTCAACATCGGAGTCAAGTGATCCACCACGCGTCACTGAACGGAGAAAGCCTTCCACACTTCCTCCGGCCGGCGGCTGCAAATGGTTTACATGGGAGAATGCCCAGAAAGCTCAGGAGGTTCGTTATGGCCAAGAAGATCCTAATCGTAGACGATGAACCGGATGTGACTATGTTTCTGTCCACTCTTCTCAGAAAGAACGGATATGAGACCGTTACCGCGACCGACGCAGACAAAGGGCTGGAAGCGGTAAGAACGGAGAAGCCCGACCTCATTAGCCTGGACCTTCTCATGTCGCACAAGAGTGGAATCAACATGTTACAGGAGCTAAGGACCAACGAGGAGACCAGCGACATCCCCGTAGTTATTGTCACCGGTTTCCGGAAAGAAAACGTTCCGGAGATGGACTTCATTGAATGGCTGCGAGAGAGCTTTTCCAAACCGCCTGAGGCGTACCTGGAAAAACCTGTGGATGAACAAGCCTTCCTGAACGCAGTCAAGAAGGAGATTGGATGAGCCGGCATCGCCTCATCCACACTGAAAGGAGTCAGAGAATGCCCGGATTAGATAGAACAGGACCGCGGGGCGAAGGTCCCCGAACGGGACGGAGACTTGGGCTGTCAGGACGGCCCACGAGTGCGACGACGTGGCCATAACTAGTTGATGCAGGTCGCTATGGCTCCCCAAAGGCGGCAGATAGTTCACCAGGAGGCAGGCTCGTGCGACAAGGCCACCACGAAGACAATGCGCCTGGCTTGCTTGATTAGAGCTTTCCTTTGAAAAGGTTGCTGCCGGAAACGTGATTGAAAGAGGGATAAAGATGTCAGAAGCACGCAAATTTTCGCAAGAGGAATCAGTGACAAGAGGCCAGGCCGGGTCCCCAAGGGACGCTGAGGCAGAGCGGGAACTTGCGGACGAGCTGCTGGCCGCCACGGTGTCCATGATCAAGCATCGCATAACCGTCATGGGCGGCAAGGGTGGTGTCGGTAAGTCTACCGTAGCCGTAAACCTTGCAGCCGCACTCGCAACCGACGGGAGGCAAGTTGGAATAATGGATGCCGATGTGCATGGTCCTGACGTACCTATGATGTTTGGGCTGGAAGGGCAGCACCCGGAATCTGCATCAGGCTATCTTCTCCCCTTGATCGGGCCGAAGAACATCAGAGTCATGTCCATGAGCTTTCTTATTGGCAGCAGAGACACGCCAATAGCTTGGCGAGGTCCTTTGAAGCACAGGCTGTTCCAGCAATTCCTCACCGAGGTCGAGTGGGGCCCATTGGACTACCTCGTCGTTGATCTGCCTCCCGGCACTGGTGACGAGCCTCTGAGCGTCGCCCAGTTGCTCGGGAAGCCCATGTCCACGGTCATTGTTACCACACCCCAGGACGTGGCTCTCCTGGACTCACGGAAGGCCGTGGTTTTTGCCCGGGAAATGGAGATGGATGTCCTGGGAATCATAGAAAACATGAGCGGTCTCGAATGCCCCCATTGCGGGCGCAAAATAGACCTTTTCAAGGTAGGTGGTGGAGAAAAGGCTGCACAAGAGCTTGGAGTCCCATTTCTCGGTCGCATACCCATTGATCCTGACGTGGTTACAGGCGGTGACGCGGGCGTACCGATTGTGTTCAAGAGTCCTGATTCCAAGACTGCCAAAATGTTCAAGGAGTTGGCCCTTAACGTCGACAAAACCGTCTCGAACAATTCCTGAGCCTTGCCTTGGACTGGTGAGCGCTCACGGATGTAAGCCCCGGAGGTTCTTATGAAAATTGCAATCACCGCCAAAGGACCGGACCTCGATGCAGAAATGGATCCACGGTTCGGACGTGCCAAGTACATTTTGATCCTGGACTCTGAGGGCAGCCTCACTGAGATAATCGACAACTCAGCGAGCGCAGAGGCCATGGGAGGCGCCGGCATACAGACGGCAAAACTATTGGCCGACCGAAAGGTAGATGTGCTTCTCACAGGCCGTTGCGGGCCCAACGCGCTCAGAGGTCTAAGCGCCGCTGGGATTAGGGTGGTGGAAAATCACACAGACAAGGTCCGGGTAGCCGTAGAGCGCTTCACCATCAGTGAAATGACCTTTGCCGAGATTGACGCGCCGGGCGAGGGTGGCGATACGGGACGTGGGGCCGGCCTCTTCGGCGGAGTCTAAGCTTGTGAGGTAACCATGAGAATCGCGATACCAGCTGTAGGAAAGGATCTGGAAGCAGAGGTGGATCAGCGTTTTTCCAGAGCCTGTTTTTTCCAAATCTTCAGTTCCGATGGATCCTTAATCGAAGTCATCGATAACCGGAGAAATGTCTATTCCACTTTTCCACCTCGCGATGAGGTCTGCGCTTTGTTGTTGGAGAAAGGAGTCGGTCTTGTTGTCACGGGACGCTATGTGTTGGGGGCTCGTAAAGCCCTGCAATCTGCCGGAATCATAACGCTCCAACAACCCCTAGGGACTGTAAGAGAAGCTCTTCAATCGGCAATCGGAGTGCGGCAAGATCCTGGACCGACGCAGCACCAAGTAGGGGTTTCATAGGCCTGCCCGAGTTTCCGCGGGAACACCTCGATCGTGCAGGCTCGACTGGCGCGGCGCCCAATCCACAGGAGGCTATTTCATGTCACCAAAAAGAATTCTTCTTTGCACGGACTTCTCTGAGAATTCTGAGCCTGCTCTTCAATGCGCTCTTGAACATGCAAAAGTTTTTCAGGCTGCGTTGTTGATTCTCCATGTCACCGATTCCTGGGCGGGCTTCCCGTCGTATGAGCACGGCGTCTACCTCAATATACAGGAAGTTGTTCAGAGCCGCGAGGAATCCGCGCTGGCAAAGCTGGAACACATCCTGGAGGAACATGGCGAAATTCCAACTGACGTCAAGACCTATTCCAGGATAGGCGTCCCGGCTCAAGAGATAGTTCGTCTCGCGGATGAAGAATCCGTGGACATGATTGTGATGGGTACCCACGGATGGACCGGATTCAGACACATGCTGCTAGGCAGCGTAGCTGAGAACGTCTTGCGGACCGCCAAATGTCCGGTGTTGGTTGTCAGACCTCGGCACTGACCACCCAATCGGGGACCTCAAACCTCGCCGGCTGTTCTTGACTGGAGGCGCCGCATGGAAGCTGTCGGATTAGAAGACGCACCTGATGGGTTGAGGATGTGAACTGAGATCGCGTGGCCCACCGCACGGTGTGTCACCTTGCTCGTCAACTCTTCCCTGGGGCCACTGCTATGAACCTCAAACAGTCACTCGGACAATCAGTAGGTAAGTGGTTGGGCTCTGCCGGTCAGATGTTCATGGAGCCGGACGCGGACCAACGGCATATCGGCAAGCAACGCAAATCATTGGACCCTCCCTGCTCAAAGGGAGTTGATCCCAATGAAACAAAAGGCGGACATGAAGCTCAACAATATGACGGCTTTATAGTCTGCCAGGGAGCCAACGATGAGAATAGCAATAACAGCAACCGGGCGAGACTTGGACGCGGAGATCGACCCTCGTTTTGGGCGTGCCCAGTACATTCTTGTGGTCGATCCTGACGGTAGCATCATTGAAGTAATCGACAACGAACAGAATCGAGCTGCCACGGGCGGCGCGGGTATCCAGGCGGCAAAGATGTTGGCCGATAAGAAAGTGAACGTGCTTCTCACCGGGAGGTGCGGCCCAAACGCCACCGAAGCATTGAAAACGGCCGCCATTGACTTCAGGGAAGTCCGACAAGGTACTGCGAGAGAGGCCCTGGAACGCTTCAACCGAGGTGACACGGCCGATACGAGCGGGCCTCAAGCCGTGCCGGGATCCGCTGGTCCGGGACGCGGGGGCCGTGGTGGCGGAGGAGGCCGTGGCAAGGGCATGGGCCGAGGAATGGGTAGGACCCGAGGCGGGGGCGGCAGCCGTTGGTTCGGATAGACTCCGGTGGCCCGGCCAACCTGACCGGATCTCTGAAAGGGAGCCTTTCCAGTGCATGAGCGATTTGGGTTGGATCCAAATCGACGTTTCTTCGAGATGGCAAACCCGTAACGGAACAAAAGGAGAGACCGATGAAAGACGAACTCCTTTTCTACAACCCGTTTAGGATGTTGAGCCCGAAGTTGGATTGCGAGGCTCTGAGATCTGAGACGTTGCACACAGAGCCGGTAACCGAGTCGATTTCTCTGCAGGAAGGTTTGCTGATCATGGTCGGCAAGCTCATCGAAATGTGTCGACTGCTTGTAAAAGCCATTGTCACCGGTTCCGACACGCAAATGGACACATGTGTGGCGCTGGCAAAAGAGGTTCACGAGCAGGAAAAGATTCTCACGAGAGATCTCGTTGGGTCCGATGTCAAGGGGGAGCTTCTCAAGGGCATGATCAGGTTTCCGTATCGGCTGGAAAGGATCGGCGACATGTTCGAGAGCATTCTGGACTGCTGCCGAATCAGAGCAAGGTACGGCATTCCATTCAGTGACAAGGCTTTCTCGGAGATGGATCAACTGTTCACACTGCTCCTGGAAATGATGACCAACCTTCGGGATGCATTCAGAACGCCCAACCGGCTGATTTTGGAAGCCGTCATTGCTGACGGGAAGAGGCTCAACGAATTGTTCGAGGATTTCAAGCTGGCCCACTGGCAGCGCCTGGAAGCAGGATTCTGCGCGGTTGAGGCCTCCTCTTTGTACCGGGACATTCTGGATTCACTTAAATCCATAAACGAATACCTGGTGAAAATGGCTGAAACGCTGCTTGAGCTGGCAACGGAAACTTCAACTCAGGGAGAGTCGGGGACCGGCACAAATGAAAGGCAGCTCTGACCGATCCTGTTACGAGAAGTGAACCATGGGTGATTTGATATACATGAATGCGAGAAAGACAAGAGACGGACACGTGTCGTTGGGAACGCCTTATCTGAAGCCTGCGGAGGAACGGTTCACACAGATCGGCTCCCACAAAAGGGGCAAGATCGTTCATTTCGACACTGTGAACCGAGACCTTTTCTCACTTCAGTACAGAGGCCGCAAGTCAGATGACCGGAAGCCTGTGCTCTACAAGGGCTCGACTACCGTAAATCTGTCGGACAACGACGAGACTGCGGACGTTACAGTGCGTGTGTTCGTCAAGACTCGGCGGCTGGAATATTACTTCTTCTGTCCTTGGTCAGGCAAGAGGGTTCGTGGGAGGGTAGATTGCAGGGCCCATTGCGGCACGGATTGTGTTGGTCTGACTTGGCCGGAAGTCCAAAAAATGGTCCGTCGCCACATTCTGAAAAAGAACCACAAAAACCGTCATCAAACCGGCCAGAGTAGGGACGTGTCCGACCCGGTGGCCAGTTACAGCTATTCCGACAAGCAACTTTTTGCTGTCCCTATGGCAGCAGGAGGTTTTGACGATGATTCCGAAAAAGATACTCTTTTCCACCGATTTCTCAGAAAACTCAGTGCCCGCTGGTCAGTGCGCAGATGAATTCGCAGCGGTGTTCGGCGCCGATCTCACGATCTTTCATGTGATTGATTGTTGGGCAGGATTTCCAGGCGACCCTAATGACATACTGAATGTTGTTCAGAACCTGGAGGATTCGGCCAAGGTCCAAGTGGAGCAATTGTCAAGCAGGCTGAAACAGAGTCTACCGATCTCATCGTGATGGGAACTCATAGCTGGACCGGCGTCCGCCACGTGTTGCTCGGCAGTGTGGCAGAACATGTATTGCGTACTGCCACCTGTCCTGTGCTGGTCGTCAGGCCCTCCGGGAACGGTTCAGGGAAAGAGTAGAGTCTCTGAGGGCCTTGTGAGGTACACCGTTGGGCTACAAGTTGGACCCGGTCTTCAGGAACCAGCCTGGACGGCTCTTTTCCCGAGACTCCACTTCCTTGCTTGTGCAGCAAGATGAGTGAGACCTAATCCTCATCGAGAGGTCAGCAGGACCTTACATCATTTAGGAGGTCAAGAAAATGGAAGACAAAGTACTTGCCGCCGCAAAATCAGGAAACGTGACTGAGCTTAAGGAACTTCTAGCTGCGGGCGCTTCTCCCGAGGCCAGAGACGAACTCGGTTGGACTGTCTTGATGTGGGCATGTGCCATGGGATTCGCGGATGCAGTGAAAGTCCTTCTTGAAGGTGGGGCGGACACCGAGGCTCGGGATCAATACTGGGCGACGGCTTTGATGAAATCGTGCCGCAGAGGATTCCCGGAAGTGGCAAAACTTCTGATCGATTACGGCGCTGACTACAACGCAAGGGACGAGTACGGCTGGACGTCTCTCATGCGTGCCGCACGAGGCGGACATGACGAAGTGCTCAAAGTTCTTCTGTGGCAAGACGTTGAAACGGAGGCCGTCGATCAATATGGGGCAACTGCTCTGATCATAGCCGCGGCGGATGGGCGATACTCGGCTGTGAGGACTCTCTTGGAGGGCGGCGCAAAAATCCACGCCAAAGACAAGAATGCTTGGACAGCCTCGACGTGGGCAACTTCGGCGAGGCATTCGGATGTGGTGGAGCTTCTGAAGGAATTCGAAGCCACATCGAGCATTCCACATAAAACCGCCACTCGCCTGTAGCTGGAGCGTTGCAGCATCGACAACAGGGATGAGTCCGCGAAGTGGGCCATAAACGGGCTATTCAAACAAGGTGCAGTCGTCGAAGCAGTGCCTATTCTAAAGGAGTGAACCAATGAAGCACACATCCCGTACTCGAAGGCCCAAGAAGCTCAGGTATGCTGGAGATCTCTTCAACTACCCTGGCTCATTCAGCTTGTTGGAGGCGTTGACATGAGCCGAGAATCCATGCCTGAAGAATCAGTGGGCAAATGGCTGGACTCTGCCGGTCTGATGTTCATGAAAGTGGATCCGGACCACACAGTGACATATGCAAACTACACCCTTGAGAATCGTTTCGGACACCCCGAAGGCCGAGAATTCTATCGATACTTGTGCGGCAAGGAAGTGCTCTGCAAGGAGTGTCCGGTTGAACAGGCGCTCCGTGGAAGCTCGCAAGCTCAGACTCAGCTTGAATGTCCGGATCAGGGCGGTCGGGTGGTTCATCTCCATGCAACGGCCGTCCCAATCAAGGACGATGCGGAAAGGATTACTGGCGCCGGAGTTCTGATAATGGACGTGTCCCGCACGCATCGCATGGAGGAAATGGTCAAGGAATCGCATCAACGTTATCAGCAGCTCGTTGACCAGCTTCCCGACCTCGTTTTCTCTCTCAATCCTTTGGGTAAGTTCACCCTTGTCAACTCGCAGGCTGAAGAGTTGCTTGCTTGCCCGAGTCGACAGATCATCGGAAAACGCTTGTGGGACTTCATTGTTTCTGAAGATGCAACAATTGCCAAGACGCTTGTAGAAGCTACCCCCGGCACAGTCTGGGACCAGGAATTAGGTGTTCGTGATGCCAAGGGCTTGAAGAAGCATGTCCGTATTCGGTGCAACCCTCGGTTCGATAGTCAGGGAAATCTGTTGGGCTTTGAAGGGGTGATGCGAGACAGAACAGCCCAGTGGGAGTTGGAACACGAAATTCAAGCCTGTCAGGCATCTCTAACAGAATCGGAACACCGATACTGGAGCCTGGTGGAGGAGATCCCGGACATTGTCTTTGACCTGGATTCGTATGGTCACCTTACTTTTATCAGCTCGCAGGCCGAACAATTTCTCGGGTATTCGCCCGAGCGCATGCTGGGCAAGTCCTTGCGCGAATACGTTGACACCGAAAGTCGGTCGGTGGTCGAAGCAATCCTGGCGCTTCAGCCGAAGGAAGTACGGGATGAGGAAATAACGATTGTCGATTCCCAAGGGAACACGAAGTGGGTTCGGATGAGGTGCAAGCCGTCACTGGATTCATCAGGAGAGATAATCGGCTTCGAGGGGGTAATGGCCGACAGGACCGTCAGAAAAGATCTTGAGGAAGAACTTGACGCGTCACGCAAAGCGCTCCTGGACAAGACGGAGATAATAGATGACCTCCGGGTCCGTAGAACCGACTGGGAAAGATCAAAGGTCATAGAAGAGCACGCAGCAGAACTTGCCCATGAACTAAAGCAGCCACTCGCTATCATTGGAGGCTTCGCCGGTAGAATGGCAAGGAAGCTGGGAGCCCACCAGGAACTTGATCCGGGCGCCCAGCCGGAGTGTTACTACGTGATCATGAAAGAAGTGAAGAGACTGGAGAAGATCCTTCTCGATCTCGCGGACTTAACGAGACAACAAATCCTTCGATTGGAAAGAGTGGACCCCAACAGCCTGATCCAAGAGGTGCTGCGCATAAATGAAGAAAAACTGAAGGAGAAGAACCTGACATTCCATGCCGACCTCGACGATGATCCGGGCGAGGTACCTCTCGATCCACAACGTTTTCAGCATGTCCTTCGGAACATGGTGACCAACGCCATCGAGGCGTCACCGGAGAACGAGACAATACGACTGGAGACCGGAATGTTCGTGCCCGATGATGGAGCCCGGGAGATCCAACAACTGGAAGTTGAGAGCTATTTTGAATTCAAGATCCGCAACGCGGGGACGCCTATACCATCGGAAGCGCTTCGGAAGATCTTCGATCCTTTCTATACGACAAAGGACCAAGGCACAGGCATCGGTTTGGCCCTATCAAAGAAGATAGTCGAGGAGCATCATGGCTCCATTGCAGTCCAGTCCGACGACAGTGAGACTGTTTTCACCGTGCGGATTCCGCTGAATCCTGTCACAGCACACATAGGAGAGGTATCTGAGATCAGCGTGGCTCCGTCAGATGCCACGGATGAGTAAGAGTCGCAGTCCGGGGTTGGCGTAAGAGCGTGACCAAATGGATTTTGGGACACATGTCAACCGTTCACAGCGGCAAAGGCAGCGAGCAACGCATTTGGCTGTCCATTCCGTGGCAGCCCCGGGAGCAAGAAAGCACAGGAGGTGATCGTTATGGAACTAGTACCCTGGAAACCGTTTGGAGACCTCAGTTCGTATCGCAAGGAAATTGACAGATTCTTTACCGGATTTCTTAGGGAAATCCCGTTCCAAGAACGGTTTGCGGAACATTGGCTGCCACCAATTGAGATTTCGGAGACTCAGGACAAGGTCATCGTCAAGGCCGAGTTGCTGGTCTGGAGGCAAAGGATGTTACCGTGAGCGTGTCCGGGGACTTCCTGACAATAAAGGGGGAAAAGGAACAGCAGGAAGAGGAAAAGGAAGAACACTTCCACTATGCCGAGAGGTACTACGGTTCTTTCCAGCATTTCATACGGCTGCCCGTCAACGTAGAGGTCGACAAGGTGGAAGCGACCTTCAACAAGGGCGTTTTGAAGATAACGCTTCCCAAGGTGGCGGGAGCCGAAAAGAAGGAAATCCAGGTAAAGGACAAATGACAGACGTCATGGCGGCATCGAAGATGGTAGTGGAATGGTTCAAGGGTTTGAATCCTATCATGCAGGCGTTTTGGGCAACGCTGTTTACTTGGTTTCTCACTACCTTGGGAGCCGGGATGGTTTTCTTCTTCAAGAGAATCAACCGCAAGTTACTTGATGGGATGCTGGGATTTGCAGCCGGAGTAATGATCGCGGCCAGTTTCTGGTCGCTTTTGGCCCCAGCGATCGAGATGGCCGAGGCAACAGATCTGCCTGCTTGGATTCCGGCGACTGGAGGGTTTCTGCTCGGAGGACTTTCCTTTGGATTGTAGACAAGACTCTGCCCCATCTGCATTTGGGCTTTCCTATAGAGGAAGCGGAGGGGATTAAGACCGGCCGGCACAGGAGCGTTCTTCTTGTACTGGCCATAACACTTCACAACATCCCGGAAGGTTTGGCTGTCGGTGTTGCTTTTGGCGCTTTGGCAACGGAAATCCCGTCAGCAACCTTGGGTGGTGCTATAGCTTTGGCCATAGGTATTGGGATTCAGAATTTCCCGGAGGGTGCCGCTGTTTCGATACCTCTTAGGCGAGAAGGATTTTCGAGATTATCGAGTTTCTGGTACGGGCAACTATCGGGAGTTGTCGAGCCTATTGCCGGGGTCATTGGAGCTGTAGCTGTCATCGCCATGAGACCTATCCTCCCGTACGCGCTCTCTTTTGCAGCAGGGGCAATGATATATGTGGTCGTCAAAGAGCTGATCCCGGAATCTGAAATGGAGAAAAACACCGACGCTGCCACGGGGGGCGCCATGCTGGGCTTTGCCGTCATCGATGCCGGATCGCCGACGGGAAAAAGGGCCTTTGCCGGGTTCGGATGAACCACGGAGGCACACTGTACACCCTGGTCTATGACAAGGTGGTCGCCTCGAACGTGGACCCAATCGAGAAGAAGCCTCTCTTCCACTTCGCGCCGGGGAGCAAGTCCTTCTCCATCGCTACGGTAGGCTGCAACTTCCGCTGCTCTTTCTGCCAGAACTATTCGATTTCGCAGATGCCTCGTGAAACCGGGCGCATAGTAGGAGACAACCTGTCTCCCGCCCAAATAGTGGCCATTGCGGTCCGGAACGAGTGCAAGAGCATAGCATACACCTATACTGAACCGACCATCTTCTACGAGCTGGCAAGGGACACGATGGTTGAGGCCGGAAAGGCCGGGCTCCTCAATGTCTTCGTAACCAACGGATACATGACCCGGGATATGCTGGACGATGCGAAGGGCCTTCTGGACGCAGCCAACGTGGATCTCAAGGCGTTCACTGACAGATTCTATGCCTATAACGTCAAAGCCAGACGCAGGGGCGTAATGGATACCCTGCGCTACATGAAGGAACTGGGAATCTGGCTGGAAGTGACCACCTTGCTGATTCCCACTTTGAATGACGACCCCCACGAGATCCGGGAAATGGCGCGGTTCATTCGGAATGAACTCGGCGCCGAAACCCCATGGCATGTGAGCCGGTTTTTTCCTCACTATAGGGAACGGGAGCTACCGCCCACGGATACAGAGACCCTGAGACGCGTTAGGCAGGTAGGACTCGATGAAGGGCTCTCCTACGTCTATACAGGTAACGTGCAGGGGGAAAAGGGTGAAACGACATACTGTCCGGAGTGTTCACGCATTCTGGTCGAACGACTGGGAAGCCAACTTGTTTCGTACGACATAAAGGACGGCCACTGTCCCACATGTGGATACCGCGTGGAAGGGGTAGAAATGTGAAGGCCCTGCAGGCACAAGCTGTTGTTGGCTTGAGTCCAACTACCTCGCTCTATGTTCAGCGGCCAGACCAGGAAGCTTTGAGAAACGATCTCTCGTTGTGGAGGAAATGAAAGAGGAGGAAGACGTGATAGATCAAAGGACAGATATATTGATCATAGGCGGAGGACCCGGAGGAATGATGACTGGCGTCACCGCTTTGAAGAGCAGTCACTGCAGGGAGCTGACCGGAGCAACAGATGGAAGGCTTCGTGATTTCTTCATTCGTCGGTCTCTCAGTGGACCGGCACAGATGATCTGAGCCATTGTCCGTGTTCAAGGTGGTCAGAGGCACATGCGTTATGGAAGTCCTTGTCCTCTTAAACCAGGCGGTACTAATCAGCTTCTTGGTCTTCGTAATGATGCTGCTCGTGGATTTCGTGGATCATGCCACCCAGCAACGCATTACGGCT
>CAZGNL010000076.1:0-23989 GCA_964527475.1 uncultured Syntrophaceae bacterium | reverse complement strand
CCCTAAAGAGCGCGCACGCTGCGCACGACCTTGGAGGGGAGGCCCTAGCCGGGCAGGCATTTCAACTTCAGTCTACCGACATCTGTCATGTCACGTAAGCTGTCCGGGGCCCGCTCAATCGCCCCACGCGCAGTGGCTCCCCTCCAAACCACCCCATACGTTGACCCGCAAAGGGGTGGTTTTTCAACGGGACTTTCATAGAAATGCGCAATCAAGAGAGTACGGTTCTGTTCTTGGGTGCCACTGCCGGGCAAGCCGGCAGTAGCACCCAAGAACAGAACCGTATTCTTTTGAACTCAACTTGGTATAAGATCACGCTCCCTCTACGCCTACAGGCGTCAACTCAGACTGTGTTGACGGAATGTTCCGGAGGAACATTGGATAGTAGCCCGGCGATTCATCGCGGGGTTTGGCGTACCTACCAACCGGCCCTAGTCCCTGAGGGACGGCTGAACTCCGACGAGCAGGGAAGGAATTTCAGTCGTCCCTCTGGGACTCGGGAGTTGCCTTGTAAGACCAGCGTACCCCGGAATGAATCGGGGCTACTATCAGGAGTCCCTCCGGGACTCCCGGTCTGTACACTAGTAGACCGTTTCAATAATGCCCTCACCCCAACCCTCTCCCGGAAGGAGAGGGGGCAAGCGCATTTGCCGCATCCACCATTGTAAAGGTATTTATGAAACGCTCTACTAGGTTAGCGCCCATGCCCCCTCCCGTCGAAGGGGGCGGTCCCAAACCCACTGCCCTGGCGGCAGAGGGTGAGGGGGGTCCAGCCGTAGAACCTATTCTTAATGCGTGGCACTATAGCACCGCAACATTTGCGAAGCCAAGGGCTTGATCCATTCTGTAAGAATATTGGGTGCGCCCCTACTGCCGCTTCTTTTCGACCTTGGAGAAGATCTCCACAGCCGCGTCCAGCACCCTGGCATGCTCTTCGTCCGTCAGAGCGGGATAGAGAGGCAGAGACACCGTCTCCTGGAAATGCCGGACAGCAGCGGGGTACGAGTCGTCGTGTAGGTCCAGGGATCTGTGCAATAGGCGGTCCACTCCCATGCGAACGTGGATGCCGCGTTCGGCAAAATGCCGCCGCCATACGTCTATCCCCCCGGATAACCGCAGCGGAAGACGGTACCACATCGTCCGGTCGTCGGACACCTGCGGAAGGCTCTCAGGTATGACAGCGGAAAGAGATCGAAAGTAGGCGTGAACGAGCTCTTTGCGACGTTTGAGCGACTCCGCGTACCGAGACAACTGACTGAGACCCAGCGCAGAGGCGAGGTCGGACAAAGGGGAGAGGAGGCGGCCTTTAATGCCGTCGGTACCGCCGTCTCTGATCTCACGCATGACCGAGACCAGGTCCGGATTGGGGGAGACAGTCATTCCCCCTTCTCCGGTTGTGAGGCATTTGGTCGGATGGAAGGAAAAGACGGCTATGTCACTCTCCATCGCGCGGCTCCCAGAACCGGCTACAGCCTGAGCGCAATCCTCAACAACGGGAATCCCCAGGTCACGAATAGCCGAGACATCTGCAAAGATCCCGTAAATGTGCGGCACAATCACGGCTCTCGTACGTTTGTTCACGCAAGGGAGAATGGTCTCCGCGGTAACCACCCAGTCCTGCCCCACATCGCAACAGACAGGAGTCGCGCCTGTCGTAATCACCGCCTCTAGGACCGTATGGCAGACATAGGTGGGAAGAACAACCTCATCCCCGGGTCCTGCCCCCAATGCCAGCAGAGCGAGTAAGACCGCGGCCGTCCCGCTGCCGACGGCCACGCCGCTCGTTTCCACGCAGACCCAGCGGGCCATGGCCCGTTCAAACGCCCGGGTCCGCTCTCCTTGAGCCACCATGCCCGAGCGGAAAACCGGCGCCATACTTTCCAGATCGCTGTCGCACAACCAGGGCTTGGAATGAACAATCTCCTTCATTTAGCGGCCTTGAAATCCTCCATCATGTCAGCGTAGCTCCGACCTTCCCGGGGCCACCGAGTTGCTTTCCAATCCGGACATTGCCCGCAAAACGGGTGTTTAGAGTAGTCGTTGCTCACGTGAGCCTCACGTAGTTCCCGGAGCGCTTTGCCTTGCCATACTTCCTTGATTGTGGAGGCACGGTAGTCTGCAACGGTTGACTCGTGCTTCCAGTCCGCAGGGCAGAAGGAGAGACTACCACGGGGATTCAGAACAATTCGTTCCCACGGGTAAGTACACGGACGCCTGATCTGCCGGTCATTCTCGCCGCGCATAGCGTCCGCCACCGCGTCAATCATTCCCGCGCCGGAGTGCAGCCGACGCACCACTACGAAATCCGCGCCGTGGTCTTTCCAGAATCTTTCGTAATCCGCGGTTTCATGAATATTTCCCGGCTGTTCGATGTAACTGACAACTACTTTGGTTGCACTATCGCTGTGTTTCGATCTCTGAATTAGATTCAAGACATTGGAACGGGTAACCTCCAGGTCGCCCTTGACCCGGATCTTTGCATAGGTCTCGGGTGAGAAGGCGTCAATGCTTATGTCCACCACATGAACACGGGTTTCCAGTAGTTTATCCACGTGGTTCTCATTCATCAACGTTCCGTTTGTCGTCAGACTGACCTCTGTGCCGGAGTTCTTGACCGCGTAGGCGAGCATCTCGTGTATTCGCTTGTGGAGCAGCGGCTCACCCTCCCCGGTAAAGCGGATGTACTGGGTTATCCCTCGGCCGTGTTCCCGAACTTCATCCACCGCGGAGTCGCTGAGTTCCGCATCAAGGAAACAAGCAGTATAGTACTTGGTTTTCACAAATTCGGAATGCGGACAGTGGGCGCAAGCCAGATTGCAGATATCCGTGACGTCAATAATAACCTGGGAAGGAAATTCCGATCTGAAACGGCCATAAAAGCCGTACTCATTTTGTGTGGGGTCTTGCATTAGTCGCCTTTAGTGTTATCCGGATTTATGCAGCTGTCATGCCATTTTCGGGTCTTCGGAACGATAATGGGCCGAGGAATGGTAACCAGGAACCCGCAAAGTCCTCATATCTCATCCCGTAAGGCGCGACAGAGACAAAACGTAACCGAGCAACATAACGACTACACCGACCATGGCTGCTCTTAAGTTCATGATCTCCATCCTCCTTGTTAAATGGTAAGCGTACACTCTTACACGAATCCGGGCGGTACGTATATCTGTATTCTAGTCGCCTCGACAACCGGAGGTCAAGAAATTCAAAACAGCCTGGATAGCCCTCTGAAGGCAAGTGGGGGCAGGGCATGTGCGTCAAAACCTAGGACAAGACCATCCCTTCTCATCTTCGTCATTCCCGCGAAAGAACGTCATCCCAGCGGCTGCCCCGGACTACGATCCGGGGAAAACCGGGACCTGATCCAGTCTTTTGCGCAAGCGCCTGACGGCCGTCAGGTTCATCGCATATCTTCATATTCGCGGACCGTGATGCCGGCGTCCTTGAGAACCTTTCTCAACGTTCCCTTGGCCACATCCTTGCCTGGATGCACGGGAACGGTTGTCCATCTGCCGTCAGGGTGCCGGTAGAGGGCGTGACTTCCCGATTGGCGAACGAGGCGAAAACCCAACTTCTCCAATACCCTCTGAACCTCTCGAGGTTTGCCGGGACCCAGTCTAGGCACTTATTTGCACCTTTTCCGCTGCCACTTCAGTGGGTATGGGTTCCCCAAGACTCCGGCGCTCCTCAATATGCAATCTCATGGCATCCTTGAGGTTCTCAATCGCATCCGAATAACTGTCCCCCTGAGAGTAGCACCCCTGAAGGGCAGGGCAGGAAGCGACGTAGATTCCGTCCTCATCCTGTTCTACAACGACTGTGAACTCGTACCTCGTCATCAGGTTATTGCCTCCTCGTTTCTCATTACCGCGCAGTTGTCTTCATTCTATCGACGTCCCGCAACTTCATCAAATATTTTGATCATTTGCTCGTGGTTGTGCTCCAGGGTGTATTTGGAAGCGGTCCGAATTGCCGCGGCGGACGCGGCCTCAAGTAGTTTCTCGTCAAGAAAAGTCTCCATTGCATCAGCAATTTCAGCAACATTTCCGGGGTCTTGCAACACAGCGCCGTCCACCCCATGAGAGATTATCCCAGAGGCTCCGTTGAATACTGTAGTGATTGTCGGCAGGCCCGCTGCCATGGCCTCAAACACCACCAGGGAGCACGCATCATAAAACGTGGGCAATGTGAAGACATCGCAGGCGCCATAGAATGCCTCCGGCTCTTTGGTGGGACCGTGGAAGGTCACAACATCACCCAAATCCAAGCGCCGGACCTGTTTGGAAAGGGAAGGGGAGGGTGATCCGCCCACGATCAGGACTCGGAACCGTCCGGGTCCGACCCGCCGTCGAAGTACGCCGGCTGCCTGGATAAGGTGTTTCACTCCCTTCTTTCGGAAATCGTAAGCCATGAAAAGGAAAACCACCTCACGATCCATTCCAAGCCTTTCGCGAAGTTCCACTCGTTCTTTGTGGGCCCCTCTCGCGAATCTTTTGGCATCAATGCCGTTGTACACTAGGCGTATATCGTCTTTCTCAATCCCAAAGCAATGGGCTATGTCATTTCCAACCATGTCTGATATGGCTATAATAACAGGATGTTGCTGCGCTCTGAAAGGCGCGGACTCAATCCAGGCCCTGGCATGATACTTGGGGGTCGCAAAGAGCGACAGGGTCTTGAGGAATCGCAGGGCCGGATTTTCAACGGCCCGAAGTTTCCTGATATTGCTCATGTAATGCACGCCACCATGACTTTGGTACACATTCATGGCCATGGTGTTGCCGAACCCGAGAATTACGTCAAATTGTTCCCGAGAAACCATAGCCTTATGGCGAAGTGCAAAATGGAGTATCCTGATGGAGGGCGGGACCCATTTGGGAAGTTCCGGTATGCGATGAAAGACCGCGGCCTTCGGGTCCTGATCCCATGAATGCCCGTACATGTGAACTTCCCAGCCCACCGAAACAAGGGTCCGGGCCAATTCGACTGCGTAGGACTCGGCGCCGCCCCCGGTTACGCTGAAGCGCTCGATTGCAATGGCGATCTTCATGGAATTATCACCGATCAGGGATTCTCGGAAGCCTAAGTTATGACGGAAGATTAATCGGACCTATCAAGCGCACGCCCTTTCTCCCAGGCCTTCGCATGTTTGAGGAACACGTAGAACGCGCTGTTCACCGCTATCACTAGGCCTGGATATCCATCAAGAATTCCCAATTTCCATACCCAACATTCCAGGAATTTCCCCACAGCGTGTACCAGACCGAGCAACAAATACCCGCTTGAACCCGGCTCCTTCCGGTGTTCAGCGGACACGGTAGAAAACCGGTTCATGGTCGTCACCTGGTCGGAAATGTCACGATATACGTAGTGCAGCAGGGGACTTTCCAGCCCTTGGACTTTGCCGGAGACCTCCAGTTTCTCATGAATCCCATCCCCGACCCAGGTTGCCCTGCCACGGCGTACCAGCCGAACCTTTCGATCAGGGTACCAGCCACCATGACGAATCCATCGATCCAGATACCGGCTCAGCCTGGGAATGGAGTAACCCGCAACATCCGACTCCGCATGCCTCAGCGCGGAAAGGATCTCCTTGCCCAAATCCTCGGACAAGGCCTCGTCCGCGTCCACGTTCAGAATCCACTCTCCATCGGCTCGCTCCATGGCAAACTGCTTCTGAGCAGCATATCCCAGCCATTCCTGGTGGATCACTGTAGCGCCACTGGATTTACAAATCTCCACAGTTTCGTCGGTACTGCCCGAGTCAACAACTATCACTTCGTCCACGACCGACGCAGCGGAGGACAATACGCGGCCGATTCTGTCGGCTTCGTTCTTGGATATTATGGCCAAGCTCAGAAGCGGCTTGTCCAAGGGAATGGAAGATCTGCTCATGGCAACGGATCATAGGAATGAGCCGCGGGGTTGTCAATTCATCTTTTTCGGAAAGCAAAGAAGAAGGGGATGAAACTCATTTGCCCAATGATTCCCAGAACCCCTTGCCGTCAAATCGAAGCCCCTTCAGCACGTGTGATTCGAAAACGTCAGGCGCCTGCTCCACGTATCGGCCTTCTTTCAGAACAAAGAACCGAAAAGACCTTGCCTCGGTGTCGGCTACCCAGTATTCCTGAATGCCCGCGGCCTCATAATCGGCTCTCTTCACATTCAGGTCCTTAAGCGCGGTCCCTGGAGACAATATCTCAACCACAAGATCCGGAACAACGTCCACACGGTCTTCCCTGGCAAGCGCTTTCGCCTTGTTGAAGAAGAGTATGTCCGGCTGATAGACGATGAGATCTCCCAATTTTGCGTCGAGAGGGGCAACGACCACAACTCCGAGATCGTTTCGGTTAGTATGGTCATGCAGGACCGAGAAGAGATCACTCAGAGCCCTTTGGTGCAAGAAAGTGGGGCTAGGGGTCATAACAAGAACTCCGTGAATAAGCTCATAGCGGAATCCGTCATCAGGCATCTTAAAGTACTCATCCGCGGTCATGAGCACACCCTGGTAGAGAGGCTCTGTATTCATAAGGATCACCTCCGCTTTCTGAAACAATTATACCGGGCGGGCAAAGAAGAGTCAATCTTGGGGCTGTTTGCGCCCGCGCACGAGCATCAACCGTGGCGAGTTGACATAATATATGTTATCGGACGTTACGGGCATGCCGGGAAAGCCTCAGGTATCAAG
The DNA here is from genome assembly GCA_964527475.1 of uncultured Syntrophaceae bacterium. GTDB lineage: Bacteria > Desulfobacterota > Desulfomonilia > Desulfomonilales > Desulfomonilaceae > CAZGNL01. The sequence continues at coordinate 17,301 of CAZGNL010000076.1, read as the reverse complement.
ACCGACCTGGAACTCGCGGGTTCACCTGAACTTCTATGCCGATAGTCCGAATCATCTCCGCGATCTCTTCGGCCCTCGCGCACGGTCCATACGCGACCACGCACGAACCGCGGTGGTCTACTTCCCATGCAACGGCATACGCCTGCTCCTCGGTTATGTTCAATGCGAGACGAGTGATGTCCATGACCTCCTGGTACGTGTTGAAGTCGTTGTCTATAATTCGTACCTCGTATGCATCCTGCTCGTCCGGCGACTCCTGATCCGGCTGGGGATTGTGTGTGTCAATCGGAGGAAATCTGTGTCCTGTGTAGAACAACGCGGGATGCCGTGGTTGCCTACTCGGACGCGCGATTCGTCCGGAGAAGTTTCCAGATGTTGAATCCATTTCCGTGAAGTCCCCAACAGTGTCTGGGCGGCACATTATTTTGTGCCCGGAAGCGATCGGACCGGTTTGTGAACCCTGAACCGCATGAGTTGCGCCCGTTGTACGGATCATTCAACCGTGAGGCTCATCTCGGGCGGAATCTGAAGTGTCTTGGTCACAGTGCAGCCCTTGGCCACGTTGGTGAACGCACGGGTCTTTTTCTCGTCACCCATCTGGTCCGCGACGTTGCGAATGGCCACGTTGATCTCTGATATTCTTTCGGGCTTCTCGCCGTATTCCCAGGTCACCTCCGCATGCACGTCTCGCAGTTCGATCTCGTGTCGCCTGGCCGCCCAGAACACGCCTGTGAGCACTTCGCAGGAAGCCACCGCGGCCGCTGTCAATTCGGATGGATTGGGACCTGAGTCTTCACCTCCGAATTGTTCTTTGAGGTCAACCGTGAAGGTCCATTTCTCGGAGGTCACCTCCATCTTGCGTGGACCAGTCTGCTTTAGTTCTAGACGCATTTTATCTCCGCTTCTTTGTTGAAGAGCAACCGTTCACCGTGAACCGTACAAACTCCCGGAATTACGTATGGGCGCCCCCCGGTCCGGCGAGCCAAACGCCCGGTCAGGTTGATGGTTTTCCATCCGGGAAAAGCTCCAGGGCCTTGTCGATGTCCGAGACTCGGAAGATGAACAGAGCCGCGTCACTGTCGGCAAAACCCGATCCATAGGTGTAGCTGATATTGACCCCCGCGTCCCCAAACTGTTTGGACACCTCATTGAGAACCCCGGGTCTGTTGGCCAAGATCATGCCGAACACGTCGTGTGTTTTGACCTGGTAACCCGCGGCTGTCAACACTTCCACGGCCTTGGTGGGATTGTCGGTGATCAGACGGATCATGGAATACTTGGATGATTCCTTCAGAATCGCCTCATAGTAGTCCCTGGGGGCGACTCGTCGGCCGGTCTGGCCGCGGCATTCATAGAGGGCCAGCAAATATTCGTTTGCATCCTGGATGTACATCGCCTCAATGTTGACGTGATCTTCCATGAGAGCGCCGGTGAGTTTAGCCAGTTCTCCGGGCGCATCTGACAGCATCACCTCGAGCTGCTTGCGTATGGGCATTCTTCACTCCAAACGTACGTTTCTAGGACTGCGGAACATTATGCCTCAATTCCGGAAAGGCTCAACAGAAATAATTTCAATAATCCCGAAGAATCCCGCAACCGCCTGTAATGTCAGGCTATTATAGCTCGCTAGGTGGACAAACAGCGGATCATCCGCAGTGGCACCCGAGAAACCGATCTCACTCTTCTGGTTGCGCATTGGTATTACCCCTTCAGTTTCCTGGGGCTACAAAGTTGAGGGCAGACACACAGAGTTTGCCCCGGACACCGATCCGGGGCCTGTCCCTGCGTCTGGGCCTAGACCCGTCGTGGGGCAGAGTGTACGGCGCGCACCTGTGTGTGCGCCCTCTTGCCATCTGTGGAACGCAGGAACGTGGTCGTACCCGTCAGTCCCAAATGACTGGGGGGTTACTGATTTGTTCAAGTTCTCCTTCCAAATGAGACCCGGTACGGATATCATTAAGTGTTTATGATCGAATGCCGGTACCCCGCGTGACGGAGCGGGAGGTCAGGAAACCCTGTTGGGGCGATCCGCAGGCTCCCGAATCGGGGCGGCCCCAATGCTTGGAGGCGTTTTTGGAAACTCCGCAGGTTCACCAGCACTACCTTAGCAGCCTCATCAAGGCAAAGATCGCCTCCAAAAGCGGAGATGATCTGGGTCGGTTGTGGGATCTGGTGGTGGACCTGGATCTTCCTGAGCCGGAGGTAGTAAAACTGGTTTACCGGAGGTTCCGGCCACGGGAATATTGGTACGTTGACTGGGAACTGGTTGACTCCATTGAGCTTTCCCGAATCACCCTCAAGGTCGAGCGCGGTGATTCCGCCCCCCTTTCTACCGGCGACTCGGAGATTTTGTTGAGGGATTTTCTGCTTGACAAACAGATCGTGGACGTAGACGGCGCCAAGGTGGAACGGGTGAACGATCTCCAATTCCTTTCATCGAACGGGCGACTGATCCTGGCGCAGGTGGATGTTGGGCTGAGGGGGCTGCTCCGGCGGTTGGGAATTGAGTCAACAGTGGTACGCTTCATGGAGTGGTTTTTCGATTATCCCCTCAAGGAGCGATTCATAGCCTGGCATTACGCACAACCACTCGCGGATCCCGATCGACTGAGGTTGCAGATTCCTCAAAGCAGCATTGCCTCGCTACACCCGGCAGATCTCGCGGACATCATGGAGGATCTGGATGTTCACGAGCGTGCAGCTGTTGTGGATTCCCTCACGGAAGAGATAGTGGCCGATGCCATTGAAGAGATGGATCCCAAGGTTCAAGTCTCAATCATCAAGCGTCTGTCCCCGGAAAGGGCGGCCGACATCATCGAAGAGATGTCCCCGGACGAGGCCGCGGACCTCATAGCAGACCTTCCTGTGGAAAACGTAAGCGACATCTTCAGGGAAATGGATGAGGAATACGTTGAGAAGGTCCAGGCCTTGATGGAACACGAGGAAGATGAGGCGGGCGGTCTTATGACCACTCAGTTTCTCGCGCTTGCCCCGGACAAAACCATCGTGGAAGCCCTTGCCCACATCAAGCAGTGTGCAGAAGAAACGGACGTAATATACTACACTTATGTCGTGGACAGCGACTCCAAACTCCTGGGTGTTGTCAGCCTCAGGGACCTGCTGTCCAATGAGATATTCACGCCTCTGGAACAGATCATGACGACGAGGCTTGTTACTGTGGAGATCGACGAAGAGGCCGAGGACCTGGCTGACCTGTTCGCGAAATATGGATTCCGGGCCCTTCCCGTTGTGGATGATGAAGACAGGATTACCGGTGTGATAAGGTTCAAGGCCCTGCTCGAGATACTTGCGCCCCATCTGGGCAAGTGACCTGTGAGGAGCGTTGATTTTGCCCGACATATCAGACATTTCCGCCCTCCCCTCACAAGGCGGCTTCCTCAGACGACGCTTTGCCCCCTTATGGGCGATCCTGATCCTGATGGGCCCAGGGATAATTGTATCCAGCGTGGACAACGACGCGGGGGGTATCGCCACCTATTCTTTGGCGGGCGCCCAGTTCGGCCTGTCGATGCTGTGGACCCTGATTCCCATAACGCTTCTGTTAATAGTCATCCAGGAAATGTCTGCCCGAATGGCCGTGGTCTCCGGCAAGGGGCTTTCGGATCTTATCCGTGAACGCTTCGGAGTAAAGCCGACGTTCTACGTTATGATTCTGCTCCTCATCACCAACCTGGGTGCGACTTTGGCCAATTTTGCCGGCATCGCGGCCGCTCTGGAAATTTTTGGTATTTCCAGATACATCTCCATGCCGTTGAGCATTCTGTTTCTGATGTGGCTCGTTGTGAAAGGAACCTATGGCTCTGTGGAAAAGGTGTTCCTCACGGCCTGTCTCTTCTACGTCTGCTATGTGGTGGCCGGCTTTCTGGTGAAGCCCGACTGGGTGGAGGTGCTCCACTCAGTCGCTGCGCCGACCATCAAGATGGAAAACGCGTTCCTGGTAATGTTGGTGGCCATGGTCGGGACAACCATATCGCCGTGGATGCTCTTCTACCTTCAGGCATCAATGGTTGACAAGGGGCTCGGGCTGAAGGACCTCAAGGCCGCCAGGGTCGACGTTGTCATAGGGTCTATTATTGTCAACGTGGTAGCCTTTTTCGTCATCCTGGCATGCGCCGCAACCCTGTACAAGTGGGGGATAGGAATAACCGAGCCTGCCGAAGCGGCCCTGGCGCTCAAGCCCGTGGCAGGCCCATACTGCACGTATCTGTTTGCCTTTGGGCTCTTCAACGCATCAATGTTCGCGGCCTCAATATTGCCGTTGTCAACAGCGTACACGTTTTGCGAGGCTTTCGGCTGGGAATCGAGCCTGGATAAGAAATTTTCCGAAGCCCCGCAATTCTACGGTTTCTATTGCTTTATTGTGTTCAACTCAGGGCTGTTTATGCTCATCCCGAATTTGCCCCTGGTACCGATCATGTACGTGTCTCAAGTGCTCAACGGAATATGTCTGCCTGTTGTGCTCGTTTTCATGTTCCTGTTGATCAACGATCCCGAGGTAATGAAAGAGCACACCAACGGCCTCCTGCTCAACACCGTCTCCTGGATGGCTGTCATCATACTTTTCGGCCTGAGCTTGGCAATGGTGTTCTCAATGTTGAGCACCAGCCTTTAGCCGGGTGTTCGGAGCGTCCCGGGTTCATGTCTTATCTGTTGTTTTTTCTTTTTGGTTTTGCTTCTCTTATTGGTCAGATCCTTCTCTTGAGGGAGATACTGGTCATCTTCCACGGGACCGAGATTTCCATAGGGATATTTTACAGCGCATGGCTCATGGGGATAGGGATCGGCGCGGCAGTGGGCGCTGGATTCGTCAAGAGGACCAACGGTGAGCCAAATGCCGTCTTCATTCATTCTCTCGTCCTATTGGCTGTTTCACTGCTCTTCCAGATAGTCTTCATCCGCGTTTTCTCGCATTTTTTCGGAGCGGCTCCTGCTGAGCCGGCGCCGCTGCACGGGATATCCGCGGCAGCGCCGCTGGGTACGTTCACCACTGCTTTTTTGACCGGGTTTCTATTTCCGGTTGGATGTCGATGCGTTAGGCGCGCCGATGATGGCGTGATAGCCCGGCTTTATGTGTTCGAGGCTCTTGGCAGCCTGGCAGGCGGCCTACTCTTCACGTTTGTTCTGGTTCATTTGGCGCCCCCGTTGCGGATCGCGGCTGTGGCGGCGCTGATTCTTGTCGGCGGCGCAATGGTCTATGGGGCACGCCTGAAAAAGCTCAACGCCCTGGTGGTGGGAGTTCCCGTGTGCCTCGCCGCGCTCGCCCTCCTTTCTCCGCTGGGTGAAGGCTTCATGGAACGCTCAATTCGCGACCGGTGGTCGGCCCTGCACCCGGGCCTGCAACTGATCGACTCTCAGCCTACGCCCTATCAACAGGTGGAAATTGCCCGCCTTGGAAAGCAGTTGTCTCTGTTCGGCAACGGCAAGATAGTCAGTTCATTTCCTGATCCGCATACAGCAAATCGGTTCGCGGCCCTGATCATGGCTCAGAAGCCGGACGCCAAGCGGATCCTGCTGATCGGCGGTGGCATCGGCAGCTTTGTGCCGGCGCTCCTGGAGTATCCCGTAAAAAGGCTCGATGTGGTTGAACCGGATCCCCGGGCTTTGGAGATTGCCGGCCGGCACATGCCTGCGCTGGAAAGGGAAGCGCTGAAAGATTCACGGGTGCGCATCATATTCGGGGATGGGCGTCTGTTTGTGAACCGCCTGACCAAGGCGCGGTATGATGTTATCATCACAATGATTCCTGATCCGGTCTCCGCTTTTTGGAATCGGTACTACACGCTGGAATTCTTCAGCGCTGCCTCACGGGGGCTTACCTCCAAGGGCGTCTTTGTCACCAGTGTGACATCTTCGGAAAACTTCTGGGGTTCGGAAATCGCATCATACGCGGGATCGGTCTATCATACTCTGAAACGTGTCTTTCCTGCCGTAAAGGGGACCCCTGGTGATGAGACCATCCTTTTTGCGTCGCGCTCGCCGAACATCCTCACATTGGACCCCGCCTCCCTGAGATCCCGATATTCCACGCTGAAATTGAACAGGGTCCTGTTCGATCCCGCGGCATTCGAGACGCTGTTGCCCCCGACGAGATCGGCCTTTGTCCACAAAGAACTGGAACGCTCACCGTCCTTGATAAACACTGATTTCGATCCCGTGTCATCTTCGCTGGCCATGATCTTGTGGGGGCGCTTCTCCGGCACCGGGCACATGGAGGTCGTGGACACGATCAGGAGGGGCGGACTCGCGGTGTTTCTGATACCGCTCATCTTCTTCGGCGTGGCCCGGATCGGGTTCAGAGTCCGCTGGGGTTCGCGAAACGGGGCTGAAAGTAAATTCCAGGCGGTTCTGGCCATGACCGCGGTCGGGGCTGCGGCAATGGGCGCACAGATAGTTCTGATCTATGCGTATCAGAGCCTATTCGGGTACGTGTTCGAGAGGATCGGCTTGATATCAGGGATATTCATGACAGGCCTGGCCCTTGGCGGCTTTGCCGCGGGCAGGATGCTGTCTCGAATACGCAGCAAGTCATCCGTCATTGCCCTGATATTGCTGTTGTTCGGGTTGCTGTGTTTGGCCATGCCGACTGTGCTGGCCCTGACAGCTCATTTGGACCCACTGCTGATTCAGGTTGTGGTCTTCACCCTGGTTTTCTTCTCCGCGACCATGACCGGCTTCATCTTCCCGCTTGTCGCGTCCCGCCACCTTGAACTGAGCGGAAACACAGCCGAATCATCGGGTTGGATCGACGCGGCAGACCATTTTGGGGCGGCTGTCGGGGCTTTGCTCGCAGGCGCCCTGTTGGTCCCTTTGCTCGGGATGCACCGTGCCTGTCTGGTCCTGGCGTCAATTGTCTTTTTGCCGGCTGTTCTGATTCTTCTGGAATCCACCTTTGCCCGGATCGACGCTTCAATCGAGCATTACCGTGCCCGCCCCAAGGCCTCATTTCCCTATTTGAGGCTTTCCTGGGCCCTGATCTTCGCGGTACTGGCGTGTATGACGTGGCGTGTGATCATAGGTCCCCCGGACACCTCGCCACAGATCAAGTTCGATAAGAACGTGTTGGAGAAGATATCGGGCGACACCACGTTCTCATTCCACGACAAACCGTACCCTCACTACGTCGGCACAAGTCCTGATCATCAGGGCCAATCCTTCTCATTGAGCACTTCTCCTCCCGCGGGAGACGTGCGGGGCTACCGCGGCCCGATCAATCTGCTCGTGTCAATAGCTCAAGATGGAAAGATCCGGGGTGTCGGTATTGTCGGATCGAGAGAGACCCCATCGTACATCAAGGGAATTGACGACTGGCTCGGTCGGTTCAAAGGCCTCTCCATAGTGGATGAGAAGGCCCTGGGAATAGACGCCATGACCGGGGCCACCATCACGTGCAAAGCGATCACAAGAACACTTGATGAAACAGGCCGACGCATAGCGGGACCGATTCTCGGGCTCCCGCCGCGTGAAGCTGCTCCTGAATCCACTTGGACCTGGAAGGCCGGCGCCGACGATGTGCGAGTCTGGATTGTGGCGTTGCTCCTGATGTTTTTCGTGGCCGCGTTCCATTTGCGGTCTCGAATGCTCAGGTACCTGTGCCTTATCGCGGGCTTTCTGATTCTGGGAGTCTATCTGAACGCGCCCTTCACTTCACTGGACGCGGTCTCGCTCATTCAGGGGACCATGCCCGCGGAAGGCACGCTCTGGCGGAATGTCCTATTTTTTGGAGTCCTGCTCATTGCGATTCTGTGGGGTCAGGCCTTTTGTGGGTTTCTCTGTCCATTTGGCGCTCTCCAGGAATTCCTTGCCATCAAGAGTTGGCGGCAAAGACCCACTCCCGGGGTTGAACGAGCCGCGCGGTTCTTCAAGTTTGCGCTTCTGGCCATAGTGGCCTGCCTTTTCCTGTTGTCCAACGACACTGTTTGGCTGAGCTTCAGCCCTTTACAACACTTCTTCGGCGACAGACTGAAGCACTTGCTTCCGGGCAGAATGGATTCATGGATTCTGGCCCTGTCGATCGCGGTTCTTGTGGCGTCGGTATTCTATTTCCGATTCTGGTGCAGGTACCTCTGTCCCGCGGGTGCGTTTCTCGCGCTGTTCAACAAGATCACTCTTCTAAGACGATCGGCCCCGAGTCCCATTCCGGGCCAATGCGACCTGGGGATAAGCTTCGCCCAAGACCTGGACTGCATCCGCTGCCACCGGTGCCTATTCGAGGCCCGATTCACAGAGGGAAAGAGGCCGTCATGAGTCGGATTCTCGATCAAATGGAGAAGAAATCCCGGGACCTGATATTTGTCGGCCTCATCGTGGGTTGTCTGCTCCTCGCGGCCGGGGGCATCTGGTCCGGCATACAGAAACGTGAAGCGTTGCTCGTGCAGGGAGGCGCGCGCAAAGTGGACCTTGTGAAGATCCGCAAACAGATTTCAGATGGGGACCTGTCGCCCAGGAAGGCGCTGTTCTACAAGAAGATTCGACCGTGAGCCGACGGCCGGTCCCCGGATTCGTGACAAAATGTACGGTAAAGGCCTGCCACGAAATAACGTTGGCATTCTCCTGTAGGGGCGGACCCCTGTTCAGGCCAGGGGCAGGCTCTATGTATCCGCCCTTTCCCGCGTGCGCACCCCTACAATTGCGTCAGCAACCTGTTGCAAGCCTTGTTTTGTGACACACCCTAAGGAATCAGGGGAGCAGAGACACACGTGAGCAATACCAGAGCCGGGTAGAGTGTGCTGTCATCACCACTTCTCCTTCGCTTCCTGGAACCTGATCCGAACTTCCGTCCCTTTGTCTCGCCGGATCTCAATCTGTCCATGCAATTGAGTCACAAAGGTATCCACCAGATCCAGGCCCATCGACTTCGGATTCTCCAGATCCACATCCTCCGGCATCCCCACACCGTTATCCTTGACCACCAGATCGAACTCCTGCTCTCCTACCGACCTCAAGGATACTCTGATCTCGCCTTCACTTCTGTCTGGAAAAGCGTGCCTTAGACAGTTGGAGGCCAACTCGGTTATCAAGAAGCCCACTGGGATAGCGGTGTTGAGACTGAGGAGAACGTCCCCCCCGTCTCTTTTGACGTTTATGACCTTTCCTCCACTGCCGGTGGATACGAGAAGATGATCCATCAGTTTTCCTATGTATTCGCTGCAATTGACGCCGGCCAGGCTCTCCGATTGATAGAGTAGTTCGTGGGCCAGAGCCATTGATCGTACACGAGCCTGAGTATCCTCAAACATCTTCTTATGAACTTCATCAGCGGTATATTCCGACTGGAGAGAGAGAAGACTACTCATAACGGCGAGGTTGTTCTTGACCCGGTGGTGGATTTCGCGGAGCAAGACTTCTTTTTCTTTGAGATATGCTTTGATTTGCTCCTCTGCCCTTCTCCGCTCCGTAATGTCTCTTATGATTGAACAGACGACCTTTCGCCCTCTCAAAGTAATAGAATTACCGGATGTTTCCACCGGGAAGACCGTCCCATCCTTCCTTTTGTGCCACCGAAGGGGAACTTGGATACCTTCGGGTTGGGTTCCGGCTCGAAGAGATGCAGCGGTCTTCTCCACTTCCGCACTCACGTCCAGTGCCTTCATACTCATCAATTCTTCCCTCGTATAGCCCCAAAGCCTCTCAGCGGCCTCGTTGACATCGAGGAAATCGAATGTCTCAGCATCCGTAAGAACTATCGCATCCTTTTCCTTAGAGAAGATCAGCCGGTACATCTCTTCACTCTCCCTGAGTCTCTTATCCGCCTCATGCTTGTACAGGGCCGTCTCTATGGTGCTTCTCAGTTCCAGCAAGGTCACCGGCTTCCCCAGATAACCATAAGGCTCCGTTTTCTTGGCTCTCTCCAGGACGTCCTTCTCCGCGAACCCTGTTAGGTAGACCACTGGAACATCGAATCGATTCCGAATTTGCTCCGCCGCCTCGATGCCGTCAATCTTTCCTTCCAGTTTGATGTCCATGAGTACCAGAGCGGGCTTGGCTTCTTCGGCCATTCGGACGGCTTCTTCTGCTGAAGAGACCATTCCGGCTATCTCGTAGCCGAGGTTATTCAGTGAGCGAGCCAGACTCTTGGCGAGGATTATTTCGTCTTCGACGATGAGGATTCGGGCCGGCATGACCTTATCTCCTTTGGAATTGGGCCAATCGCAACGAACTCGGATTACTGAGACTTGGACTCTCTCAGGTAACTGTAAAGAGTGGGCTCTGAAATCCCGATAATCCGGCATATGTCCTGGACGGAGCGTTCCCTCTGTTTGTAAAGATTGACCGTGAGCTTCCGCTGCTTGGAATCGTGACCCTTGGGCCTTCCGCACTTCCTCCCTCGGCTATTGTGTCAGCCGAAAACCGTGAAGAAAACCATCAATATCAGGAGTAACCTTACTATGGTTTTCTTACCGCGGATCTATACACAATAGCGACAAGGAAGTCAACAGAAGGGCTACTCTCCCGGTAGTGTTAAGAAAACCCTCGTTTCCCTGACAGGTGGAGCAAAGCGTCCTTGCTTGGGGATTAGTCTTGTACATGAGAGATTTTCACTACTCCGGAGAGCAGATTATTGAACGTGCCACCTTTACGGCCGGCGATCGAACCCTGATTGGTCGTTGCCGGGGCCGCCAAAACAGGCTTGGATTTGCCTATCAGACCTTTTCTGACTCTACAATGTGAAAACCTACACCTGTCTTCCGGCTGACGTCGGTTCGTACCTTGCCAACAGGCTCAACCACCCACAGGACCGTTTTCCGGAGACCCTTCCAGACAACGTCTACGTGATCATAGACAACGATGGATGGCGCATCCATACGTAGCCCCTACACCTGCCCCCACGGTCGTTGCAGAGATTGTGATGGGTTACGGGGGGTTGCAGAGCTGACTCTTGCCCACACGTGACACAGTGGGTGGCGTTACCACCTGTGATTTCGGTCAGTTGGCCAGCAGGTGAAACTGTCCCCCGGGGCAAAGAGGGCGACGCATGCGTAGCCCCTACAGCGAAAACCCCGCATCAATGCCGTCTGGACGAAGCCCCTGTGTCAAGTGTGTCCCGGAGTCAGGTTGCAGAGGGGGGGAATAAAGGAACCGTGAAGATCACGGGATACCGTACGCTACCGATTCTTCGGGACGCGAAAGCGGCCCGTCTTGCTCCCGTAGGGGCTACGCATGCGTCGCCCTCTTCACTGCACGAGAATCAACGGGTACTGACCGGAACCCCGGCCGGCTGGTGTTGTCCCGCAATTCCAACCCATATCTTTTGGGGTGTACGGTCATGAACATCATAAGAGAGCAATGGGAGGTTTCGGCGCACGGAAAGACGCTCGGTTCTTTCCATGCGCCTATGAAGTCCGGCGAACTCAGAAGTCCGCCCGACCGGGGTTAGTACATGCCGCCGCCGGGCATACCGCCACCGGGCATGGGCGGCATAGCAGCGTCTTTGTCCTTGGGTTTTTCAACGACCATGACCTCGGTGGTCAGCATGAGGCTGGCAACCGAAGCCGCGTTCTGCAGGGCAAGTCGGGTGACTTTTGCAGGATCAATCACTCCGTTTTGCAGGAGATCCTCGTACTCCTCGGTGGCCGCGTTGAATCCGAAACCGGCCTCGCTGTTCTTGACCTTGTCACAGACTATGGAACCGTCATGGCCCGCATTGTTGGCAATCTGACGAATGGGTTCTTCCAGCGATCGTAAGACTATGCCGGCTCCCGCTGCCTGATCACCATCGAGTTTGAGACTTTTCACTGCGTCCAGGCATCTCAGGTATGCTACACCACCTCCTGAGACAATGCCTTCCTCGACAGCCGCCCTTGTAGCGTTGAGCGCGTCCTCGACACGGGCTTTCTTTTCCTTCATCTCGGTCTCAGTGGCTGCGCCCACGTTGATGACCGCTACACCACCGACAAGCTTGGCCAGTCTTTCCTGAAGCTTTTCACGATCATAGTCGGAAGTAGTCTCTTCAACCTGTGTTCTGAGCTGCTTCACACGGCCTTCCAGTTGTTCCTTGGAACCCGCACCGTCAATGATCGTGGTGTTGTCCTTGTCAACCGAGATGCGCTTGCAACGGCCCAGATCGTTGAGAGTTACGTTCTCCAACTTCAGTCCCAGATCCTCGGAAATTACCTGACCACCGGTCAAGATTGCGATGTCCTCGAGCATGGCCTTACGCCGATCTCCGAACCCGGGGGCCTTGACCGCGCACGCGTTAAGGGTGCCTCTGAGCTTATTGACCACCAGTGTGGCGAGGGCTTCGCCTTCTACGTCTTCGGCCACGATCATGAGCGGCTTGCCCATCTTGGCAACCTGCTCCAGAAGCGGCAGAAGATCACGCATATTGGCGATCTTCTTCTCGTTGATCAGAATGTAGGGGTCATCCAACGAAACTTCCATCCGCTCCGGATCGGAGACAAAGTAGGGGGAGAGGTATCCGCGGTCGAACTGCATTCCTTCCACCACTTCCAGAGATGTCTCCATAGCCTTGGCTTCTTCGACGGTAATGACACCCTCTTTGCCGACCTTTTCCATGGCTTCGGCGATAATGTTTCCGATAGTGGCGTCGTTGTTGGCGGAGATGGTTCCGACCTGGGCTATCTCGCTCTTGTCCTTGGTGGGTTTGGAGAGTTCCTTGATCTTCTCGACGACTGCTTCAACCGCAACGTCGATCCCGCGTTTGAGATCCATGGGAGACACGCCCGCGGCGACCAGTCTGAGGCCTTCGCGATAAATCGCCTGGGCCAGTATGGTTGCAGTAGTGGTACCGTCACCGGCCACATCGGATGTCTTGGAAGCAACCTCTTTGAGCATCTGCGCGCCCAGATTCTCGAACTTGTCCTCAAGCTCGATTTCTTTGGCTACGGTCACGCCGTCTTTAGTCACAGTGGGTGAACCCCAGGATTTCTCCAATATCGCGTTGCGGCCCTTGGGCCCAAGTGTAGTCTTCACCGCGTCGGCCATAATATTCACGCCGGCGAGGATCTTGTCGCGAGCCTTCTGATCAAACAATATCTGCTTAGCGGCCATCTATTTGTTCCTCCTTGATAACGGTGCTTGTTTGCGTTTATCCACAAATCCGGTTGGTAACGGACGAGGTGTCAGTGGCGACACGGCTCTATTCAATTGTGCCGTATACCTCATCCTCTTTCATGATGATGTACTCTATTCCGTCGATCTTGACCTCAGATCCCGTATATTTCCCGAAAAGGATCCGGTCACCCTCTTTGAGTTGCATTGGGGTGACTTTCCCGTCTTCACCCATCTTGCCTACACCCACCGCAACAATCTTGCCCTCTTGAGGCTTCTCTTTCGCAGAGTCCGGAAGGATTATTCCTCCCGCGGTTGTTTCCTCCGATTCCACCCTCTCAACGACGACACGATCATACAGAGGACGAAATTTCATGGCTAACACCTCCTGGTTATGGTCATTATAGTTCGAGAGCTTTGAATTACTAGCACTCTCTAATAGTGAGTGCCAATCTCGCGGCTCATTGTCAACCCCCTACACGCGAATAGTCTATCTTAATCCGCTATTTTCCCGTATCCTGCCGTCACGCGCGCTACCGGAGAATCCACATGAAAAACGCGGTCTCTTGCCCCAAATGCGGAAACATTATTTCAGTGTACCGCAACCCTATTCCTACGGTTGACATCATCATTCGCGTACTCAGAGGCATAGTCCTCATACAGCGCAAGAATCCGCCTCACGGCTGGGCTCTGCCCGGGGGATTCATCGACTACGGAGAATCAGCGGAACACGCCGCGGTCCGGGAAGCGGCTGAGGAAACATCTCTGGAAGCTAGGGACATCAAGCTCTTTGGGGTCTATTCCGATCCTGACAGGGACCCGCGCCACCATACGCTTACCGTGGTTTATACGGCTCGCGGAAAAGGTGATCCTACGGCACAGGACGATGCAGAGGACATAGGGGTGTTTTCAAGAGACAACCTTCCCAATCCTCTGGCCTTCGACCATTCCGTTATTCTGGAGGACTATTTCAAATCCCTGGACGGTAGTGCCCAACAATGAAGAGGATACCTGGGGACCAGCAACATCGGTGACATTCCGCTCAGGTCATGCGCAACTGGTGGGCACGGATACCGAGCGGACATGTGTTGCAAGTATTGGGCTCACGCGCTATCCTTTCTTGAAGAACAGGAGACGAGGTTTCACGCATGATTGGGATATCAAAACTCTACTGCGGAGCTGTCGAGGCGTCAGATCCCCTCAGATACGGTCGTCATTCCAAGGATCTACCCTCACATCTGTTGCAGTTCTCCGAGGACAAGAAGCCTGTGGTGGTGTGGAACGTCACCCGCCGTTGTAACCTGAAGTGCGTTCACTGCTATTCCAAATCCGAGGACGAGGACTACACTGGTGAGCTTTCCTTGGATGACGGCAAAGCCCTGATAGACGATCTTGCTGGATTCGGCGCGCCGGTAATACTCTTTTCCGGTGGCGAACCCCTGATCCGGCCCGACATAATGGATCTCATCCGACACGCAGTGAACGCGGCGCGACGTGCCGTGGTCTCTACCAACGGCACTCTCATAAGGCGGGCTGTCGCTGAGAAACTTCATGAGATCGGGCTCTCTTATGTGGGGATCAGTCTGGATGGGCTTCAACGAACTCATGACGCATTCCGCGGGGCGGAAGGAGCTTTTGAGAAGGCCATGCGCGGTATCAGGAACTGTCAAGAGGCCGGACTCAAGGTAGGCCTCAGATTCACCATCAACAAGCGTAACTATCAGGACATACCGGGAATATTCGACCTGGTGGACGAGAAGGACATTCCGAGGATCTGTTTCTACCACCTTGTCTACGCGGGCCGCGGCACTCAGTTGATGGACGAAGATCTGAACCACGAGCAGACCCGCGACGTCGTAGACTTGATTCTGGATCGGACACGGCAACTGCATGACAAGGGTAAGCCGGTTGAGGTCCTTACTGTGGACAATCACGCGGACGGGCCGTACACGTATCTGCGTCTGAAAAGAGAGGACCCGGACAGGGCCGAGGATGTGCTGAAACTCCTGGAAATGAACGAGGGTAACAGTTCGGGTCGGGGAATTGGATGCGTGTCCTGGGACGGCGCTGTTCATGCTGATCAGTTCTGGCGGCATCACACATTCGGCAACGTCAAACAAAAGCCCTTCAGTGAAATATGGACGGATCCGGGGGACGAGTTCCTGATGAAACTCAAGAGCAAGAAAAAGTATGTGACAGGTCGTTGCCACAAGTGCAAATGGCTCGACATATGCGCCGGGAACTTCCGGGTCAGATCTGAAGCAGTTTTCGACGATGTGTGGGCCTCAGATCCAGCCTGCTATCTCACAGACGCGGAGATAGGATTGACCGCGGACCCTAAGTAGGAAACGTAGAGAGGGCTTTCCTGCTCAGTTCCCTACAAAGGCGCAAAAGGGGGACGGGGAACAACAGCCGATGCAACTGGGCGGGCACGTCAAAAAGATCAAGGACATCTACTTCCTCCAGGAGATTGGATTTGACCTGGGCGAGGTGGTCCTGAGGGATTCCAAGACCAGATCTCTTTTCAGAGACGCCGGCATAACAAACCGCTTTGACACAGGATTCTTCCTGATCGCGCATGGTCCGTTTGAGGGCCCGCCCAATGACATTGACAATCTTTGGGAAAGATACCACCCTTCCCTTCTCGATACGGTCGATCTGGTCGAGAGAATGGGGATCTCCTTTCTGACGGTTCACCTTTGGATGGACAGGCGATTTGTCCACCAGGACCTGCTGAAGGAGAAAAGGAAGGCCCTGGCCGACCTCGTCGACTATGGTCTAAAAAGGGGCGTGGAAATCGGCCTTGAGAACCTGTCTGAGGATTCACAAGATCTGTCCACTGTCCTGGACCATGTGCCGGAAACGAAATTGACTCTGGATGTGGGACACGCCCAACTTCTGAGCAAGACCAACACTTCGTTTGGGATCATTGAGGCACTGGGCGATCACATCGCGCATGTTCACCTTCACGACAACCACGGCGGCAAAGGGCCTGGTGACGACACCCACCTGCCCATCGGCGAGGGGATTGTAGATATCCCCGCGATTCTTGAAGCGCTCCTCGGAAAAGGCTACGACCGCACCGCCACCCTGGAATTGGAAAAGGATGTGCTGGTCGCATCGAAACAACGGATTGAACGCATCTTGAGCGACGTGAAGCGCAAGCTCAGGTCCAACTATTCTTCTTCGATAATGTAAGTCCCCGAGATTGTTATTGCCTTGCCATCGTGCAAAAAGCGCGCGGCGCCTCCGGCGATCTCCACCTTGTAACGCCCCTTCCAGGATTTGATGGGCTGCCCGTTCACCGCGTACAGCGTGATAGTTCTTTTCAAGCCGATAAGGTCGGATTTCCAGTGGCTTATGCCTTGCCTCTGTCTTTCGGTACATCCCGACACAAGCAGGAAAGCCGCCAACATCAATAGAACCGCAAGCTTGATCTTCATGGATCCGAGTCTCCTTGAATTCGATAGAAACTACATTTATCATATTCGGGTAGCGCTCTGGAGAAAATCAGGGATACGCTGCGTCCTGCCCGCGTATCTCATACCAATGCGCGATCAGAAGAGGAACATTGGATCCCCCTCACCCTAACCCTCTCCCCCATTGGGGGAGAGGGTTAGGGTGAGGGTCTCAATCTCACATCTTTGAAAGCGCATTGGTATCAGTGATTAAACCGGGGAAACAACCACCACCCCAAAAAAAGCGATCCGACTTTCCTATTTCTTCTCAGGCCCCCTACCCTCTTATGATAGATTATCCAGCCATGCCCTCCCAGCAAATAGCTGACTTCCCAAGACTACTGGTCACCCGCATTTCATCGGAACCGCGGCCGGCCAAGCGCGGGGCGTATTTGTTTCGCGGTCTGGAGATGACCCGTGATGATGGTGGCCCGAGGATCTTTCTGATTCTGCCGGAGACCATGATCGAGTTCCAACGATCGGATCTGTACGATTTTCCGTTGATCTGTTGGGAAGGCGCCTCGGTCTCCGCGCGGGGTCTGAGCCTCAACAACACCCTGGATGACGGAAGCTGCATCTACACGGTCACCCCGGAAACTCGCTTAATATTGGAACCTTACCGTCCAATCAGCGTGACCGAGGCTGTTGAAGCCGCGGCATGCACGCGCTCTGCGGACCTCATGAATCGGGCCCCTTCCGATGAGCCGTACTGGATGGCACGGGGTAGTATGATCCACAGCCTGTTCGACGATCTTGTGCGCTCTATGGCCGAAGGGGTAACCACTGATTTCACGGCGGCTCTGCGCAAGTCGCT
>CAZGNL010000075.1:0-24726 GCA_964527475.1 uncultured Syntrophaceae bacterium | reverse complement strand
GTATCCGGATCAACGGTATACGGCTTAAGTCACCAGCATTGGGCTTGGAGGGGAGCCACTGCGCGTGGGGCGAATGAGCGGGCCCCGGCCAGCTTGCGTGACATGACAGCTGTCGGTAACATGACGTTGAAATGCCGGCCCGGCTAGGGCCTCCCCTCCAAGGATGACTGGATTCTTAAAGTATTTACAGAACCGCTTACCTCATCCGGGGCGAAGCCACGGACAAGCTGCCCCAAGATTTTCATACTTCGTTGTCGCTTTCTTGCGATGATAGTTGCTATGAGGGCATACAGAGGTCATGTTCATGAATGATCCAGGTTCGCTCTTTCGTGGAAAAAAGGTCACCGTGATGGGGCTGGGGCTCCTGGGCAGGGGCCTGGGAGATACTCTTTTCCTCATCAGGCTCGGCGCGGACGTCACGGTAACCGACCTGAAAACAGCGGAACAACTGGCCCAGCCTCTCAAGGAATTGGAAGGGCTTCCAGTGAGCCTCCGTCTCGGAGAACACCACGAGGATGATTTTTCGTCAGCAGACCTGATCTTGCGCAACGCGGACGTGCCCCGGTCCTCGCGTTTTCTCAAGATAGCCGCTGACAACGGCATACCAATAGAAATGGATGAATCCCTGTTCTGCAAGAACTTCAAGGGCCGGATCGTAGGCGTCACAGGGACTCGGGGAAAAACCACAACCACAACACTCATATACAACATCTTGTCCGCGAGCGGATCAAGAGTTTTCCTAGCGGGCAACATCAAGGGTGTGGCCACTCTTCCGCTCCTGGAGCAGGCCGGACCCGACGACATCGTAGTGCTTGAGCTTTCAAGCTGGCAGCTCCAGGGGTTCCACGATTCAAGGATCTCTCCCAATGCCGCGGTCTTCACCAACATATATCCGGATCACATGAACCGCTATTCGGGCATGGAAGAGTACATTCACGACAAAAAGGCGATATTTCTGTACCAGGGAGACGGCGATTTCTGCATCTTCAATGGAGACCAACCGGAAACTGCCGCTCTGGCCGAGGAAGCCCCCGCGGAAAACGCGCTTTTCAGGATTCGAGACGTCCCGCAGGAATGGAGGATAAAGCTTCCAGGGCGGCACAACCGCGCCAACATAGCCGCGGCCGTGCGTTTGACCGAAAAGATGGGAGTCCCGTTACAGACAATCAGGTCCACGGTAGAGGACTTTTCAGGGGTGGAGCACCGCCTTCAATGGATCGGAGAGAAAGCCGGTGTAGAGTTTGTGAATGATACGACCAGCACCACACCGGAAGCGGGCTGCGCGGCTCTGGAATCCTTTGAGGGAAGGCGAATCCTCCTCATCGCGGGTGGTTCCAGCAAGCAGCTCGATCTACAGAGCTTTGCCCGGGCCGCGGCCTCCCGCGCTGCCTGGATAGCCCTACTGGACGGCGACGCAACCGGCGCCCTGGAAAAGGGAATCGTCGCTGAGGGGGAAGAACACAAGCTCCTGGGCCGATTCCACAACATGAAAAGCGCGGTTCATTGTCTGTTGAAGGAGGCCCGACCCGGAGACTTGATACTCCTGTCCCCCGGATGCGCGTCCTTCGGCATGTTCCAAAACGAATTCCACCGGGGCCAAACATTTATTGATGTGGTAAATGAAATAACAGAGTGACAGGAATCGGAATGACTACCTGATACCACCAACGGTCATGCCTCATGACATCGAGGCACAACGAACCATGAAAATGTCCTTTTTCTTGGAATGTTGTGGTTTCCCTTCGGGCGACCGCGGGCCGCCCCTACAAAAAAAGCCCATGTCGCCGCCGGCCTCGATCCTGTTTCCGGTCCGGAAAAGGATTCGATCTGCTCTGACTCGACCGTGAGCTCGACGTTCCCCCCTATCCCATGCTCTCAATGAGATCCAGGATTTCCGCGGTTTTTTCTTCCATGAGACGCTTGTCTTGCCTTGATTCCACGTTAAGTCTTATCACTGGTTCCGTGTTGGAGGCCCGCAGATTGAATCGCCAATTTTCAAATTCCACGCTTACGCCGTCCACATGATCCACGCTATTTGGTCCCAGGGCCGTGTACTTTTCTTCAATTCGGGCCAGGACAGACGCGGAGTCGGACACTTCTCGGTTGATCTCGCCGCTCACCGGATACCGTGCCACCCTGGCTTCTACCAGATCCGACAATGAACGGTTCTCAACGCTGAGCGCCTCCACGAGCAGGAGCCACGGTATCATGCCGCTGTCGCAATACGCGAAATCCCGGAAATAGTGGTGCGCGGACATTTCCCCGCCGTAAGCCGCGTCTTCCAGTCGCATTCGTTCCTTGATGAAAGCGTGGCCTGCCTTGCACTCAACGGGATTGCCTCCCGCGTCCTTCACCATCTCTATGGTATTCCAGGTCAGCCGCGGGTCATGAACAATCCTGGCGCCCGGTTCATTCCTGAGAAAGGGCTGCGCCATCAGGCCCACAAGGTAATATCCCTCGATAAAGGTTCCCTTTTCATCAAAGAAGAAACACCTGTCGCAGTCTCCATCCCAGGCTATTCCCAGGTCGGCTTTGTGTTCGAGGACCGCGTTCGCGGTCACG
The DNA here is from genome assembly GCA_964527475.1 of uncultured Syntrophaceae bacterium. Lineage (GTDB taxonomy): Bacteria > Desulfobacterota > Desulfomonilia > Desulfomonilales > Desulfomonilaceae > CAZGNL01. The sequence goes on along the minus strand of CAZGNL010000075.1, from coordinate 22,164 downwards.
CTCCTGTTTTGAGGGAGCAGGGGATTAGGGATCCCGTTAGGGAACGTACCGTCAGGCTCGGGAAAGAGTTTCACGAAATTGAGCGGGAGTCTGCCCTCCAGTTTCTGCAGAATCGGATCAGCGCAGCCGTTACCGCAATTGGCCACGACTTTGAGCGGCCTCATCTTGGACGGATCCACGTAATTGAGAATATGCTCCACGTACGCGTCCGATGTGTCCACTTGATCGATTGAGCCCCCCCCTGTTTGCGGCCCAAACGCTTCTTCAATGACTATCCGTTCGATATCTTTCAGGCCCGTGTCTCCGCTGATCGGTTTGGATTGTTCCATGACCATCTTCATGCCGTTGTAATCCATGGGGTTATGGCTCGCTGTGACCACAATGCCGCCGTCGAGACCCAGGTGGAAGGTCGTGAAATAGATCTGCTCGGTGGAACAAAGACCAATGTCCACCACATCGCATCCCTGGGAATTGAGACCACGGGCGAGGGCTTTCAGAAACGCTTCACTGGTAAGCCGAACATCTCTGCCGAGGCATACCCTGCCGGGGGAGAGCAGGGTGGCATAAGCCCTGCCGATCTTGTACGCAATATCCTCATTCAACTCATCGGGAATACGACCACGAATATCGTACGCTTTGAAACAACTCATAGCTGCTCGTTGCGACCCGGTCATAACAGATTCCTTTCGGAGCGATTCCCCAAGGTAGGGGACGTGAATACCTTTGCGTCCGGACTCATGCGCGTTTGACCGACCGCCCGGGCATGTAAGTTTACCTGAAAACAGATGACCCGGAATGACCCTGACGCTCCGGCTTGGACCCACTATCCAAGAGGGCGAGGATTACTCCGTCCTCTCTCTCCTGGCGATGACACGCTGCACGAAGAGATCCGCTCCGCGAAACTGAAGCCTTGCCGCACCATTGCAGACCTATTCCGGTTCGCCGGCGGATGAGTCGGACGACTCGGTATCCGGCTTGTCCGGTTTTTCTGCGATCTTGCGCGCTCTTTCTATGAGTTCCACCAGGGTCACCATCTTTGGCTGGGGGGCCTTGAAAAAGCACTCTGCAAATTGGCTGTCCGTGAGAGTTTCTCGGAAAAGAGTCTCCGCGTCAAAGTAAGGAGACCAGCAGTCGAGCGCCTTTGCGCACGGCAGCCTTGAGTCTTCCTGTCTACAGTACGCGAAGTTGACGGGTCCCCCCAGTCTGGGACAGCGAATTTCCTTTTCTTCGTACGTTGCTTTGGATGAAGATTCTTCCATGGGACCTCCAGACCATGATTCACGCGGATCGGCTTACAGAAGCGCAAGGTCGCCCCCGGAGTCGACCCGGTAAATTGTATGTCATCATTCCTGCGAATTATAGCAAGTGTTCGAGAAGTTGTCTGATATTTCATACGGATTCACGTTTTGAAAAGCAATCCGGGGATATCCACGAATTCACTCTCCCACTGGGACAGTAATCTTTGGACTTCAACGGCCGGGCGAGAAACTCTTTCGTCATTTGATCAGTCACGTATTCCTCTGTGCCTCTTGTGATCTCTGTGGCAAACAAAAAGAAAAGAAAAACATTTGGCCACTGAGCACGCAGAGATCACAGTGACGATCGAGTCCGAATTACCTATTATGAAAAATACCCTCCGGCATTCGGCCGTATCCGAGCCCATGAATACCATTGTTACCCCCCCCCAGCCGGCAAGTCCAACGCTTCCTTGAATGGGGACACAAGGTCGTACTCGGCAGGAACATTGCCGTCCCGGAATTGGCTCACCACGATTAGTCCCTGTTCAAACCAATAGACATTCAGAGGCTGAAACGCTTTGGAGTTCTTGTAAGAGTAGAATGCCTGTTTCTTGTTGGTCGCCGCTATGGGCGTGGTGTTCGTAGAGACCGTATGAGAATTGCGACAGGCAGGAGCCGACTTAAGACCGATTCCGTTCAGCCTGCACCAGCAGCCACTTCTTTGCGTCCTCTTCATTATCAAAGGCCTTGGATTTGTAGGGGGAGGCAATATTGAGGAAGTTCATCATGTATTTCTTCATCCCGGTCACGCCTATGACAGCGCTTGCAAGGATATATACGCCGTCCGTCGCTGCGTGCTCTCTTAGCGCAGCGAGAATCCGTTTATCGGGTCTTGTGTCCGTGACATCGGTCAGGAGCAGAAGGGCGCTGTTGCCCTCTTCACCTAAGCGAAGGATTTCCTTGTGGTTGTTATTGATCTTATCAAGGAGTTCTTGGCCTGAGAGGCCGGAGTAGTCTATTGTAATAACTTTGGCGCCCTTGTAATCAATCCAATCCATAATCTGAGGCCTCCTCCCTTCGTCCTAACGCGCCGGCCGGAGTCTGGGTTTTCGCGCGGCTGTCACTATACGGAAAACTCTGTTGGATTGAAACCCTTAATCCACGGGCGAGCATTTTGCGCTCTAGATGTTTATCGGAATTTTTGATTTTCGACTGAAGCGACGTAGAATCGGTCGTGGCAACGATCTGTGTTGAGAATGCCTGTTTGCAGGTTTTGGGCTCGTTTTTGATGCAAGTCATCCTTCTTTCGACGCAACTCTGCGTGGCCTCCCGTGGGCTCTTGCGCACTCCAACGCAGGGCGCTCACCGGGGTCCTTGGACGTCGGATTGAAATGGGAGCGAAGGGGATTAGGAGGCCTGCTTGCGCGCGAAAGGGCACGAATAAGGCCCCGTGCCACGGTCCGTACTGAACCGCAGACGGGGCCTCATTTCCTTTCATGTATTAGAGGAGACCTCCGGGTCCGGCAAACAGATCAGAACGAGCTCGGAGATCAGCAATTATATCACAGTGCCGGTTTGGGCAAGCCCTCGATGGCCGCCAGGGCCCTGTCCATCTCTTCTTGGGGGAACTCGTGATCCGCGAGTTTTCCCTGCAAGTAAGCGTCATAGGCTGCCAGGTCCACGAGGCCGTGTCCGCTCCAGTTTACCAGAATGGTCTTTTCCTTGCCTTCTTCCTTGGCCTTCTTGGCCTCCTGGATGACCGCGGCCAGGGCGTGGTTCGTTTCGGGCGCGCTGATAAAGCCTTCCGTGCGGGCCCACGTAATGCCGGCCGCGAAAGTCTCCAGCTGCTGAATCGCGCGGGTTTCGATGAGCTCGTCCTTCACCAGCTGGCTTACAAGCGGGGCCATGCCGTGATAGCGCAGGCCTCCCGCGTGTATCGGCTCAGGAACAAAATCATGCCCCAGCGTGTGCATGGGGAGCAACGGGGTCATCTGGACCGTGTCCCCGAAGTCATACGCGAACGGTCCCTTGGTCAGGGTCGGGCAGGACGTAGGTTCTACTGCGATTATTCGGAGGTCTTTGCCCGCTATCTTGTCCGCGAGGAACGGGAACGCGCACCCGGCGAAATTGCTGCCGCCTCCCGCACAGCCGATAACGATATCCGGGTAGTCTCCCACGATGTCGAACTGCTTCTTGGCCTCCTGGCCGATAATGGTCTGGTGGAGCATAACGTGGTTCAGAACGCTTCCCAGTGAATAGCGGGTCGTCGGCCTTCCCTGGGCTTCACTGGTCACAGCGTCTTCCACTGCTTCGCTGATGGCCATTCCGAGGCTGCCCGGTGAATTGGGATCTCCTTCGAGGATCTTCTTTCCCGCTTCGGTCTCGGTGCTGGGGCTGGGTACGCACGTAGCGCCCCAGGTGTTCATCATCAGTCTACGATACGGTTTCTGTTCGTAGCTCACCCGAACCATGTAGACCTTGGCCTCCAGCCCGAACTGATTGCACGCAAAGGCCAGCGCGCTCCCCCACTGTCCCGCGCCGGTCTCAGTGGAGATCCTCTTTATGCCGAACTCCTTGTTGTAGTACGCCTGAGGGATAGCCGTATTGGGTTTATGGCTTCCCGCGGGACTGACACCCTCATTCTTGTAATAGATCTTTACCGGGCAATTGAGTTGCCTCTCCAACTTGACCGCGCGGTAGAGCGGTGACGGACGCCATATGAGGTACTTGTCAATGACCCCATCGGGAATGTCTATCCATCTTTCCTGGCTCACTTCCTGTTCGATGAGGTTCATGGGAAAGATAGGCGCCAGATCCTCAGGACCCAACGGCTGACCGGTACCGGGATGCAGCGGTGGCTGCATCGGGTTGGGCATATCCGCAGCGATGTTGTACCACTGACGGGGCATGTCGTCTTCATTCAGGAAAACTTTTACTGCCATGTAACCCTCCTCAAGATTGTTTTGGAACCAAAATAGTCCCCACCGTTCCTCCGCGAACGGACGGAAAGGATTCTCTCCCAAGGTCCCTGTGAAGTCCGGCCCGTCACATGTGTCCCGGCCCGGGCCCTACTTCTCCAGTGACCGCGTTCTTGACGATTCCCATAGAGAATCTGAAAGCGTTTATGATTCTACTTCCCGAGCCCTCAACTGGCAACACTTATTCGCACGGTAACTACGGAAAACTGTGAGTTCTCCGGTTGGAAAACAAGCATCCCGGAAAGGGCAAGCCTCATCTAATGGGGGACCCGGGGGGCACAGACGGGTCCAGCTCACAAATCGCGGCTTTCCCATCGTGGCCTACAGCAGCCAAAATCATTCCCCGGCTGGTCCCGAATTTCATGTTTCTGGGCTTGAGGTTCACCACAACCACCGCGGTCCGTCCTACGAGTTCGGAAGGATCGTATGAAGACTTGATGCCGGCAAAAACCGTGCGGGTCTCAATTCCCAGATCCACTTCCAATTTCAACAGTTTGTCCGCGCCTTCCACTGTATCGGCAGCCACGATTTTGCCGGCGCGCAGATCCAGAGCGGAAAAATCATCGATTGTGATTTCTTCGCCAAAGGGGGGCACATCGACTGCGGGCTTGTCCTTCTCTCCCGCAAGATCCTCCCGTGACGCGTCTATGAGCTTTTCCATTGTTTGCGGTTCAAGCCGATCCAGAAGCTTTTCAAACTTGCCGATTTCGCGGTCGGCCAAATCGAGTTTGGCGTCATCCCATTTCGTGTCGCCCAAACGCAGCATTTCCTCGATCTTGAGGCAATAGGCCGGCACGATGGGCTTGAGCAGAATACAGATCACTTTTATGCAATTGACCGCAAAAGTCAGTGTGTTCCGGGCCTGCTCCGGGTCGTTCTTGATTGCCGCCCATGGCGCTTGCTGCTGGATAAAGTTGTTGGCCGTGTCTGAGATGGCAAGGATCTCCCGCAAGGCCCCACCGAAACGAAGACGGCCGTACTCTTCACGGCAGCGTTCTATGCGGGCCTCAACATCGTTTACCAGATCCTCCGTGTTTGCCGGAATTGTCCCGATCCTCGATTCGAGTCGCTTGTTCAAAAAACCGACTGTACGGCTGATCAGATTGGTGATGTTATTGACCAATTCAGCATTTATGCGGTCCACGAACTCATTGAGGTTGAGATCGAGGTCATCTATGGAATCGTTCAATTTGCTCGCGTAATAATATCGCAGAAGCCACGGATCTATGAACTGGGCGAACTGACGCGCAGTTATGAAGGTGCCGCGGCTCTTGGACATCTTGCGTCCTTCAACCGTCAGGAAGCCATGAACGTGAACCTTGTCGGGGAGCCTGTAATCCGCGGCCTTGAGCATGGCGGGCCAAAAGAGCGTGTGAAAATACGAGATGTCTTTGCCGATAAAGTGGTGTATCTCCACATCCGCTTTCGGATCAAGCCAATAGTCCTCGACCGTCCGGTCTTCCTGAGAAGCGCAATAATGCTCCGTAGCGGCAATGTACCCGATCGGCGCGTCCAGCCACACGTAGAAGTACTTGTCATCTTCTCCGGGGATCTTGAACCCGAAGTAGGGTCCGTCTCTGGAGATGTCCCAGTCCCGAAGGCCCTGATCGATCCAATTCCTGCAGAATTCCCGGACCCCACTCTGGAGATGATCGTCCTCGGAGATCCAGTCGGTCAGGAAATCGTTGAAGTCGGCCAGACGAAAGAAAAAGTGCTTGGATGTCTTGAACGTGGGCGCTGCTTCGCATATGGAGCAATGCGCGTCTTTGAGGTCAGTGGGACTGTACGTGGCCCCGCACACTTCACACACATCGCCGTATTGGTCTTCGGCCCCGCACTTGGGGCAGGTCCCGTTGATGAAACGGTCCGGCAGGAAGCGGCCGCAGTTCTCGCAATAGTACTGTTCGATGTCCCGGACCGTCACGTGTCCTTTTTCCTTGGCACGCTGATAAATGGTCTCGGAATGACGCTTGTTCTCAGGAGAATCGGTCGTATAGAATTCATCGAAAGCTACGTCGAAGAGGGCAAAATCTTCCTGATGTTCCTTGTGAAAGCGTTCTACCAGATCTTCGGGACGGAGCCCTTGCTTTGAAGCATTGATCTCTATGGGAGTGCCGTGCGCGTCCGACGCGCACATGTAGATCACGTCCCGGCCGATCAGCCTAAGAAAACGCACGTAAATGTCGGTCTGGATGTATTCCACAAGGTGGCCGATATGGATATGGCCGTTTGCGTACGGAAGCGCGCTCGTGACGAGGATTTTGCGCAATTCACACTCCTGAGTCTAGGATTTGCTCCCGGAACCTGATGCCGGGAAATAGGCGTAGGAAAATTCCGGATCGTCGAGATTATCGATTCTTGCCGCTCGTGCCGTCAGAGGGGCGGCTCAAACCCGATTGAGTCCGAACTACTCGGGGATGATCTTAAGGGCCAGGAGGTTGGGGTCCTTTTCTTTATCTACCTTGAAGACCCTGGCCTTCATTACTATGGTGTCCATCTCTTGGAACGAGTCAAGAACTCCGGACTCTTCTTTCTTGATCCAGACCTTGTCAAGCATGATATAGCTGACGCGGTCCGCGATAATGAAGTTGACGTAATTCTCCCCAAGGGGACAGGGAAGTTTTCCTTTCTTATAGTAACGTACTGAAAAGACAATTTCTTTGTCGAGAAATCTCTCGGGATCCGAGATCAAGCCCACTATGGTGAGGCTCTCATTCAGTTCCCTGTGGAGACCTCCTTTGAAGAACCTCGTCACACTGCACGAGGCCAGGGCCACACAAAGAGCTACAATGAAAAAGAATCGTTGTCTTTTGACCATAGTTGAGTCTTCCACCTATTCATTCCGAAAGCACATATCATAAAGAACCGGCGGCCAAATGTCAAAAGGACTTGATTTGACCGAGGAAACGGAATCCTACCATTTCGCGAATATTATTGTAATCTGGGGTAACCGTTCACCGTGAACCGTACAAGCTCCCGGAATTACGTATGGGGGAGGTTTGGAGGGGGAGCTGCTCGGCATAGGCCCCGAGATTTTACTTGTTAAACGGCGAAGCGGCATCACGCGGTCAAGCGCAGGCACAAAGGGCGTTTTGATATTCGGAATGTGGAACTATTTGACAAGATCTCACAACAATGATAAGACCCCAACCAGATCCTCGTGAACCGGGGGGAACATTCCACCGCAGTTCGGCAATACTGCTGCACGGCTCGGAATCCATGTGACGAATCCCGGTTAAATCGTGGCAATTGTCAGTTAGAGGGGCTTTCCTGTTTGAATTGGGAAGATGCTCTGGTGCACCTTCGTAATAAGGACGTTTTGGCGAAGGATGTAACCATGCAGCGGATGAGGGAACAAATCAGCCACTATTGAACACATAAGCAGGAGGGGCAAATCGGATAGTGTGGGCGTTTTTGAACGATCCCGGGTAGTGTCAAAGAATTGATGCCGGTCCGAAGAGACAGGGAAACGGGCCGTGGCATTTGAGTCCGAAAGATTCCGGACCCGCTGAAGGCCGGACCCGATCTCCTGATTTTGCCCTGTCCCAACGATCACCCCTGATGAGGAACAACGAATTATGAGAATGTCGGAAAAGCCGCGGGTCCCGCGCGTAGGGGCCGCGCATGCGTCGCCCTCTTGGATAGTCAGTCAAAGCCTGAACTCGGGGGACTTTCCAGAGCGTCCATTCTCATGAGCAGGTCTGGACAAGCGACAATAATTTCTGAGAGCACGAAGTAAAACGAACATCCGAAGATTCACGGTCCGTTAGGGACTTCGGGAGTGACATGGATCTCCATGGAAGGCCGTGGAGAAAAATCTAAGAAGCCGACATTTCGGCAATGGAGGAAATTGGTTTGGAAAGATGTAAGACTTGTGGCAAAGAGTATACTACCAACCAGGTGATGACGTATTCGGTCTATGGATTCTGTTCCTGGGATTGCCTCATGAACAAGAAACCGTACCAGCACAACAACCACAACAACCGCGACAGGGATGGACGAAGAGACACCCGACAAAGAAACGGCGGTTGGCGGCGATCCAGATACGCGTGAACCCGCGGCCGGCGGTGGAAGCCGGCTCCTGAAAATCCCCTGGATTCCGGTCGGAGAGCGCATCCAGGACCGGCGCCGAATCCAGGTCGTGGACAGTTCCACTCTTAATCCCTTTTCGAGATTGAACACCCTGTTGCGGCTTGCCGGGAAAAACTTTCCGGAAATCTTGACCGCGCCCCAAGGCGGGCACGGCCGCGGCTCGCGATGGAACATCGCGCTGTCGGGCTTCTACGCGGCTGATCCCTCCTTTTTGCGGGTTTGGCCGCATCAACGAGGAACATCGTGAACAGATCGACACTTGAGCAAGTGGTTGAGCAGATCGATTCCATCCACCGGGAACTCGGGCGGATGGCGGTAGCCCAACGTCTTGGACGTCCGTCCGCTCTGAAAAGCTCGGATGTTTTGGAATCCCATCCCTTGCCTGTTGCAGACGATACCCTGGGCTTTCTTTGTGGCCGGCTGGAAACGGCAGCGGATCCGGAGGAAATGGAGCGCATCGAGAGGACACTGTTCGGGTGCATGGACCTTGTCGTAGAGAAAGAGACCTGCCAACTGGCCGACATGGTGAATTTTTACTCGGAAGGAGGCAGGATGCACGTGGGGCAGGAGAAGGTCCCCATGCTGGACGCTGTGTCATGGTTGCAGAATCAATCTGATTTCGACAAACGAGAGAAAATGAAATCAGAGTGCACGATCTTCTTCAAGGCGATCACAAATCCCATACTTACCGGCATCACGGAACTCACCACCAGGACGGTGACCGAGAAGTTCGGATACGACAACTATGTGGACTATTGTCAGGCCAAGAAAAAGGTCTCTTTCGATGAGTACGTGCCGGTCTATGAAAAATATCTGGAAGATACCGAAACCTCCTACCGGGGCCGAATCAGCCCGTGGGTCAATGAGAAGATTGGGCGGAAGTTCGAGAACCTCAGCAGGTATCATGCGCTCTACCTGGTTCGGATCAGGCGATTCGATGAGTTTTTCCGGTCACAGGGGCCGGAGGACCTTGTTCGGGAAGCATTTCGAGGTTTGGGTTTTGATCTGTCAGCCAGATCAGATGTGGTCCTGGACACTTCAGATTATCCGGCCAAGAACCCTGACGGAATATGTATCGGAGTGGAAATACCTGGAGAGGTCCATGTGCTCATGAAGTCCCAGGGCGGCCTGATAGATGTTGAGACGCTGCTGCACGAGACAGGGCACGCCTTCTTTCTGAGCCATTTCGATCCCTTGCTTCCAATGGAGTATCGTCGTCTGTATCGTTCCCCCGCGCTCGACGAGACCTTTGCTTTCCTTTTCACGGACTTGATCGGCAATCGCCACTGGCTGACCAGGGTTGCCCGGATGCCCGAAAAGGAGGCTGATTCTCTGGCCGACCTTTATTGGACAAAGCAGCTGTGCATGATCCGGCGTCACATCGGCAAGTTCCTGGCTGAAAAGGAGTTTTTTGAAAACGGAGACATAAAGGACTCGAGCCTGTACTGCAAACACCTGGAGCAGGCCACCGGCTTCATCTATGAACCTGAGGGTTACCTTGTGGACTTGGCCCCGGATTTCTATGCCCTGGAATACCTCAGGGCGTGGGCAGCGGCTCACGCGATGAAGAAATGCCTGCAAGACCGGTTCGGACAAGAGTGGTTCATCACGTCCGAAGCAGGCGAGTTCTTGAAGTCAATCGCGGCTTGCGGCCGCGTGGACCCACCTGAGAAGCTGCTGACCTCAATTTGTGAGCAGCCCCCCCGGCTTCCGGAGATCCCCGACCCTTGATTCCCCGGGCATCATGAATTATAGAGATAAGAGGGCGCGGCGCGTTGTGGCTATGGCTGAAGCGAATGTGAGCCTTGCTTTGAGTTTAGCCGACAATTGCTCGTGGCTCGTCTTGACCAGGGATGGGGCTGTGGGGCGCGCCGCCTGAATCGGCAACATGAGGAATGCACATCCGATGCCGTTTGAACCGATCCAAGAATATGCTGACTCCGATGGACGTTACGGTTATGTGGAGACACAGTACGCGGATTTTGAAGGGATAACCCTGGAATCGGGCGAATACCTGGGACCGCTGAGAGTTGCTTACGAGACGTACGGTCGGCTCACCCCGGAACGGGATAATGCAGTGTTGGTGCTGCACGCGCTTTCGGGTGACGCGCACGTGGCCGGTGTTGACGAGAACGGCAGAAAAGGTTGGTGGGATGCGATGGTGGGCCCTGGAAAGGGCATCGACACTAATCGGTTCTTCGTCATCTGTGCAAACTGCCTCGGGGGATGCAAGGGTACTACCGGCCCGCCCAGCGTAAACCCGAAAACCGGGAAACCGTACGGACGTTCTTTTCCTGTAATAACCATAGGGGACATGGTAAATGTCCAGGCAAAGCTGGTGGAACACCTGGGTATCGAACGACTTCACAACGTCATCGGCGGATCTATGGGGGGAATGCAGTCGCTGGAATGGTCCGTGAGGTTTCCGGAAAAGGTTCGGTCCGCGGTGGTCATCGCGGCCACCGCAAGGCTTTCTCCGCAGGGGATTGCATTCGACTGGGTCGGACGAAACGCCATAAGCAGCGATCCCGCCCTGGAGAGCGGGGACACCGCGTCCGGGGGCAGGCTTCGGAAGCCGGGACGAGGTCTGGCAGTGGCCCGGATGATCGGCCACATAACCTATCTCTCCGAAGAGACCATGGAGGCCAAGTTCGGCCGCAAACTCAGATTGAAAGACATGCACGGCTTCAGCTACAGCCTAAAAGAAAACGGAGCGGAAGATGACGTGTTTGAAGTGGAGTCTTACCTGGAGCACCAGGGAAACACTTTCATGCAGAGGTTTGACGAGGATTCATACGTCATCATCACAAAGGCCATAGACTATTATGATCTGCAGGGAACCCACGGTTGCCTTGCCTCCGCGTTTGAGAACGTGTCCGCAAAGATGCTGATCCTCTCTTTCAGTTCGGATTGGCTTTATCCGACGAGCATGTCCCTGGCAATTGTGCGTGTCCTGCAGGCATTGAGAAAGGATGTTTCCTTTCTGGAGATCGATCTACCCTATGGTCACGACTCGTTCCTGGTAAATGCCGGGATTCCTAGATTGACGCGAATAGTACAAGGCTTTCTTGGCGGGGTGCGCTGACTTGGAAGAGATTCGGACTCCATTCCATGAATTCGCGGTAGGCTTCAACGTCATTATCGACCTCATCGCCTCCGGAACGCGGGTGCTGGACCTTGGTTGCGGCACAGGCACCCTGTTGCAGCGGCTCCGGGACGAAAAGGACGCGGAGGTGTGCGGCGTTGAACTGGATGAGGAGAAGGTGATCCGTTGCATCGAACGCGGCATACGGGTTATGAGGCTCGACCTGGATGAGGGGTTGGGGGGATTTGCCGACAAGAGCTATGAATACGTAGTGCTGAGCCGTACTTTGCAGCAGCTCATGAAAGCGGACAAAGTGGTCAAGGAGATGCTCAGGGTCGGTTCCAAATCAATAATCACATTTCCCAATTTCGGACACTGGAAGATCGTGCTTTCCTATCTAGCCAAAGGACGAATGCCCATAGCCAAGGCCCATCCGCATCCCTGGTTCAACACCCCCGATATTCATCCTCTTACCATTGAGGACTTCAGGGATTTCATAAGGGAAATAGGGGGTAAGATAGAGCGGGAAATCCACATCATCAGTGAAAGCCCCCGCGAGGGCGCCTTCTGGGCCAACCGAAGATCTGAATGGGGTTGCTGCGTGGTTTCCAGTGCATAATTCGCGGCAACCGGTCCGAATGATTTCGTTGCTCTGTGATTTGAACCGCAGGCGATCCAGTGTCTGGCTCCGCAGAAACATTCCGTTTCCTCCAAAGGCGCTGAAATGAGAAAAAAATACTACGTCGCTACCGAGCAGAAAGCCTTTTCAATAGAGGAGGAGCGTGAGTTTTTTCGACTTAAGACGATTCATCCTGAGATCAAGGAACAGCATGTTGAGGATTTTCTCGACACGACCATCGAGTGGCTCAGCAGCAATCCCCACAAGGGCATCTTGATCGATCTGACCGGTGTCAAGAAGGTGTGCCCTGACTTTACCGTTCATCTTGCGCGCAACTACGAGGAGATAAAGGCACGAGGCCTCTACGTTCGGTTTGTCAACGTGAATCCCAGGATAGAACAGTTCATAGATGTGTCGAACATTACCGTTGTAATTGATGTCGCGGATCTGCGGGAAGATATCCAAGAGGAGTTGCGGAAGGGTCAGCAGGGGGACATGCCACCGGAAAAGCCGGTGCTGGCGGCATCCGAAGTGCTCGCGGACCTGGGTTGGGATATGCCTAACAAGGGGCTGATGAAGAAACACAAGCTCTCGAAAAAGGGCCTGGAGAGCATGTTCCGAAAACTGTGGAAAAAAGGCCTCATCTCCAGGAAAACACTTACGGAAAGAATGGGTATTGAACCGGATCAGGTCGCCATGTTCCTGGAAGGGGCACGTTCGTCAAAGGTCAGGGTCAAGGCAAGCGACGCGCTCCAGGATCTGCGGGATGGACTCACCGACAAGAAGATCATGCGGAAGTATAATCTATCAAAGAAGGGCCTCGAAAGCCTGATGAGGAAGTTGCGAGACAAAGGTCTGCTTTCCGACGACAATTCTACAACACGGAAAAAACGCGCCCCACGATAATATTTCTTTACCGACCGGCAATATGGCGCCGGCGCTTGCCTATGACTTCATACGGAGACAGTTTGTTTCCGAGCTTCTGCTGGAGACGGTAACGCATGAGCGACATCGCGACCGGGGAAATGTCGATCCCGATCCATCGCCGCCCCAGTCGTTCCGCCACAGCGACAGCGGTCCCACAACCGCTGAACGGGTCGAGAATAACATCGTCCACCTTGCTGCCGCCCCTGATGATCCGTTCCAGAAGTAGCTCCGGCTTCTGGGTGGGATATCCCAATGCTTCAGCGGAAGACGAGGCAATCAGAGGGATGTCATCCCACAAATCACTGACAGGCACGCCTTTGGTGTCTTCCAGATAGTACTTCAACCTCGGTGTTCCGCGCTCTTTCTTCGGCCAATAGATCAGCCCTTGCTCTTCGTACTCTTCAAGTTTGTCCGGCAAGGTGACCCAGTGCATGCCGTTCTTGCCGCGGGCATTGGGATCAATACCTCTCCAGGGAGCGCCCGTTTCTCCGTTTCGGGGCCCGCTCACAAGAAGTGGGACGAGCTGATAGGACCCGCGGTCGTCCTTTTTGTTGTACAGTTTCTTTGATCCTTCAGACAGGTCCCTGTATTGAAGGGTGAACGAATAGTCATCGCTCCTGGTGTAAAACAGGAGCACATCATGGGCTCTTCGATAGATCTTGCGTATGGACGATCTGTTCCTGCTGCGTTTCCAGACGATCTCGTTTCGGAAGTTACCGTGACCGAAGACCGAATCCATCACAAGCTTCAGGTAGTGGCTCGCTGTGGGATCACAGTGGAGATAGACGCTTCCGGTACGCCTCAAAACCCTATGAAGCTCCACCAACCGCGCGGCCATCATGACAAGGTATGCGGTCATATGACTGGGTCCTAGAAATGACCGCAGGGTCCGGACCAGATCAGTGAGCTTTCCAGGTCCGCAGGCGAGCAGTTCCTTGAATTCCGCTTCCGATTGTTCCCCCCAACGCCAGGTGTCCTCAAACGCGGTCATCCGCTCTCGAGTTTCGGATTCGCTCCTTTTCCCGCACATTACATTGTACTTGGCCTTTGAGTTGAACGGCGGATCAAGATAGACCAGGTCAACGCTCTCGTCCGGAATCCGCTCCCGCATGATGGGCAGATTGTCCCCCAAATACAGCTTGTTTTTCCATGCGCGTCGATCGATCATCCCCAAGCCTCCAGCAACCCTCTCATGACCACGGAACTTGGCACATGACTCGCTTGGTTGTCAAAAGATTACTCGATGCCGGCTCCGCTGTACTGGGGATTTTCAGGAAAGAAAAACCGATCAGGCGTGGCTTGGCTCTCCAATGACGAAACATGCCCCGAGACCTCGACTGGAGCGGCCTTTGTCTGATCCATTTCAGCGTCCGGCCGCGGGAAAACTTGACGCAAGCCGCGGAATGTATTTAAATGTACGATTTGCCCGGAAGGATTTGCACAAGGTCGGATGACCCAATGATCAAGATCATCAAAGGTTTCCACGACATTTTGCCCGATGAAGCCCAGCGATGGGATTTCCTCGTGCGCACCTCTGAGACCACTCTGGAGAGCTTCGGGTTCCGCAAGATAGTTCCTCCGATTATGGAGCGGACCGAGCTTTTTGTGCGTGGAATCGGAGAAGTCACCGACATCGTGGAAAAAGAGATGTACACGTTCGAGGATCTAGGAGGGGATCGGCTCAGCTTGAGGCCCGAAGCCACGGCCGGAATACTGCGCGCGGTAGTGGAGCACTCGCTGCTCAGAAGAGAGCCGTTCCTCAAGCTCTACACGATCGGTCCCATGTTCCGGCGAGAAAGGCCCTCCAAGGGGAGGTTTCGGCAATTCTTCCAGGTGAACGCGGAGGTCCTGGGAGATAATTCTCCATTTACGGACGCGGAAACAATAGCGGCCGCTCACGCGCTCGTTTCCGCGCTCGGAGCCACAGACCTGGTGATGGAGATCAATTCCGTTGGTTGCGGCAATTGTCGGTCAGAGTATCGTGGTCGGCTTCAGGAATTCCTTTCCGGCCGACTGGACAAGCTGTGCAATGACTGTCAACGACGGTATGAATCCAATCCGCTTCGAGTTCTTGACTGCAAGGTCCAGGAATGTGTGGAACTGGTTGCGGATGCTCCATTGATCCTGGACAGTCTGGATGATTCGTGCCGCGAGCATTTTCAAGGGGTTCAGGACGCGCTCGATCTGGTGGAAATACCGTATAGGATCGAACCGAGGATGGTTCGAGGCCTGGATTACTACACGCGCACCGCGTTCGAGATCATTCATGAGGACCTGGGAAGGTCCAAGGCAGTGGGCGGTGGAGGTCGTTACGACCGCCTCCTGTTGGAATTGGGAGGTCCGGACGAATCAGGCATCGGTTTTGCCGTGGGATTGGAACGCCTTGCAATGGGCCTTTCCGATGATGAAGGTTATAGCAGAGCAACGGACGCCTATGTGGCCATATTGGGAGAGGAATGCCGCGGCGCAGGCTTCAGGATCGTTGACAGCTTGAGAAAGGCCGGTCTTTCCGCGGACGCGCGGTACTCCAAGAAGAGTCTAAAGGCCCAGATGAAAATAGCGGACAAGATCGGCGCGAAAAAGGTCCTGATGATCGGAGAGGACGAGCTTGCACGGGAAGAAGTCACTGTGCGGGATATGCGGTCAAAAGAGCAGACCGCTGTGAAGATCCGGGATATTGTTCAACACATGCAAGGAGATAAATATTGAAGCCCGAATCCTTGGACGGCTGGGAAAGAACGCATCTGTCCACAGAACTCAGTGAAGCAGATATAGACAGTCAGGTAGTGGTCATGGGCTGGATACTCAGACGCAGGGACCACGGAGGGGTCATCTTCGTGGATCTCAGGGATCGTCGAGGACTGGTCCAGGTGGTATTTAACCCTGAACATGCCCCGGAAGTCCATGAAAGGGCTCATTCCCTCAGGCCCGAGTGGGTGTTGGCCGTAAAGGGCGGGGTTCGCAGGCGACCGGAAGAATCCCTCAACCCGGAGATGCCCACGGGAACGATAGAGATCTTCGTTGATGAGCTGAAGATTCTGAACCGATCGGACCCTCCGCCATTTCCGCTGGATGAGGATGATCCTCCCACCGACGCGGTGCGGTACCGTTACAGGTACCTGGACCTGCGGCGTCTCAGCGGCGCCCGACTTTGCCTGCAGATCAGGCATCGATTCATGACCGTAGTTCGGGATTTCCTGAACAAAGAAGATTTCATGGATATTGAGACTCCGTTTCTCACCACGAGCACCCCCGAGGGGGCCAGGGATTACCTGGTCCCGGGTCGGGTTACTCCCGGGCATTTTTACGCGCTTCCCCAGTCGCCGCAGATATTCAAGCAACTTCTTATGGTGGCCGGGTTTGAGCGATACTATCAAATTGTCAGGTGTTTTCGGGACGAGGACCTGCGAGCGGATCGCCAACCCGAGTTTACTCAGATCGACATGGAGACCTCGTTCATCGAGGAAGATCGTCTCTTTGACATTGTGGAACGGATGATGGCCCGGATCTTCAAGGAGATCCTTGATGTGGAGCTTGTGCTACCGTTCCCAATGCTCACTTACGCTGAGGCTGTCGGACGGTTCGGTCTGGACAAGCCGGATCTGCGCTTCGGCATGGAACTGTCGGTGATCTCCGACATCGTAAAAGAGACCGGGTTCGGGGTCTTCAAGAATGCTGTGCAAGACGGAGGCACGGTTAAGGCCCTGAAGATTCAGAACGGCGAAAGACTGTCCAGAAAGGCTCTTGACGATCTGCGTGATTTTGCCGCCATCTATGGAGGCAAGGGAGTCGCGTACACACGAATAAAGGATGGAGGAAAATGGCAATCCCCAATCGCCAAGTTCCTCTCCGACGACGAGCGGGCAGGGATAAATGAGAGGGTCGCCGCGGCCCCTGGGGACGTCATCCTTTTCGCCGCGGATACTCTACAGGTGGTAAACGACGTTTTGGGCAATTTGCGAAACGATTTGGCCGCGAGGCTCGGTGAGATTCCGAGCGGGCAGTACAATTTCTTGTGGGTTACCGATTTTCCCATGTTCGAGTACGACGAAGGCGAGGGTCGCTTCAAAGCCATGCATCACCCGTTTACCTCTCCCCGGGAAGAAGACCTGGAGCTTCTCGAAACTGATGCGGGCTCAATGCGATCCAGGGCCTATGACCTGGTGCTCAACGGCGCGGAAATCGGTGGCGGCAGCATGAGAATTTACAGGCAGGACATTCAAGAAAAGGTTTTCTCCGCACTGGGCATGGGCCCGGAGGAAGCGGAAAAGAAATTCGGATTCTTCTTGGAAGCCCTTCGGTATGGGGTGCCGCCACACGGCGGGATAGCGCTGGGAGTTGATCGTATACTGGCCATATTGACAAATTCTGAGTCAATAAGGGATGTCATCGCGTTTCCCAAGACCCAGAAGGCCACTTGTCCGATGACCGGCGCGCCCGCTCCAGTGAACCCGGGGCAACTGAAAGAATTGGGACTTAAAATTATTAAGAAATAGGCGGCGAAGGAGATGAGTCATGGCAACCTGGGACCCCAAAAGAGGTGTTCTGTATCACGAGTTTAACAAATTCCACAAGGAGCGGTTCGTGCGTCACGTGGATGAGCCGAATCTGCTGCGGGACATTTTCCCCTATTCGGAGATCCCCAAAGTCGATTTCGATTTTGCAATCATGCCCATCAATCCGGCCCGGAACTTCAGAATAACCGACACCACATTCAGGGACGGACAGCAGGCCAGACCCCCTTTTACGGTGGATCAGATCGCGGATCTGTTCGATTTCTTGCACCGCCTGTCCGGAAAGCGAGGCATAATCCGCCAGTCGGAGTTCTTCCTTTACACGGACAAAGATAGGCGGGCCGTTGAGCGATGCCGGGAAAAAGGATACCAGTATCCTCAAATCACAGGATGGATCAGGGCGAACAAGAAAGACCTCGCCCATGTGAGGAGCGTGGGGCTCAACGAAACCGGCATACTCACATCCGTATCCGATTATCATATTTTCCTTAAGATGGGTCTGAACCGCAAGAAGGCTATGGACAAATACTTGGACATTGTGCGGGCCTGTCTGGAAAAGGACATTATTCCCAGGTGCCACTTCGAGGACGTGACACGGGCCGACGTATACGGTTTTTGCGTCCCGCTTGCTCAGAAGCTGATGAGAATCCGTGAAGAATCGGGCGTGGACGTGAAGATCCGCCTGTGTGACACTATGGGCTTCGGGGTTACTTATCCCGGGGCCGCGGTCCCTAGAGGCGTTCCCAAGCTCATCAGGGCCATGATCGACGACGCGAACGTGCCCGAAGACCTGCTGGAATGGCACGGGCATAATGATTTCCACAAAGGGCTTGATAACGCGGTCTATGCCTGGCTGTACGGCTGTTCAACGGTGAATGGAACTCTATTGGGCATAGGTGAGAGGACGGGCAATACGCCCATCGAGGCCCTCATTGTTGAGTACGCGGCCCTCAGAGGTAAGACCGACCGTATGGACACCCTGGCAATAACCGAAATGGCCCAATACTTTGAGCGAGAATTGGGGCATCCGATCCCCAGCAATTACCCGCTGGTAGGGAAATCGTTCAACGCCACAAGCGCAGGGGTTCACGTGGACGGTGTCCTGAAAAATGAAGAGATCTACAACGCGTTCGATACCACAAGAATCCTCGGACGTCCCCCGGTGGTGAACGTCACCGACAAGTCCGGTGTGGCCGGCATTGCTCACTGGATCAATTCCAAGCTGGAAGTGGCCGAAGACGAGAAAGTGAGCAAGAACCATCCCGCCATATCGAAGATTTACGAAAGAATAATGAAACAATACGATGGCGGGCGAGTGACAGCCATGTCGGATAAGGAAATGATGGCTCTCGTCAAACGCCACATGCCGGAACTGTTCGTGTCCGACTGGGATCGCCTGAAACTCATTGCCGAGGAAATGGCGCTAAAGATCGTGGCAGGGTTCCTTGCAACTCAAGCCATGCTCTCAGGCAAGCCCAAGGCCATGGAAACGGGAATGCAGGAGTTTATCGAAAGCTATCCGTTCATCCAATACTGTTACGTGGTGGACATGAAGGGTCGGAAGGTGACCGAAAATGTGACTGATATCACGGAAAAATCCAAGTACGTTGCGATCAAGCCGAACGAAGATTTCTCGGGCCGGGAATGGTTCATCAAACCCCTGAAGGACGGGAATATTCACGTCCTCGGACCGTACACCTCCAGAATTACAGGCGTCCTCTGTATTACGGTGTCCGCACCGGTGCTGGACAAACAGGAAAAGGTTTTCGGCGTTTTCGGCGCGGATATCAGGCTCGAAGAAATTATGAAAGTGGAAGACGAGCTGATGGAGGAATACGGAGTGGAATTCACGGAGAACGATATCCGTAAACTGACCAAGAAATATCGCCACAAAGATTAGAGAGATGAACAGGAATCTCGATTCTCATACCGGTCAGCTTTCAAAGAAGTAGGGGTTCGTCCCGAAATAAGTACTACAACCCGTGAATCCTGAAACCTTCCCGGAACTTATTACCGTCATTCCAGAGCCTGCCCCGGACTCCGATCCGGGGAAAGCCGGAATCCAGGCTTCTTCAAGACTTTCTGGACCCCGGCTTTCGCCGGGGTGACGGCACTGTGGGAATTGAGAGGATTATTTTCAGACAAGCCCTAAGTCTGATGTAACCCTTCAGTAATTCGGCGGCTGTCGCAAAATGTCATTGCGAGCGTAGCGAAGCGGTACCACACCACGTGGAGTGGCCCCCCCATTCTCACCGGGCGCAGAACCGCTTCAAACCCGGAGAACCATTACAATACTAGATATTGGCAAGGATGGCGGAATCGTCGTCTATGGGGGCTTCTCTGTCGGTGTACGGGCGGAAGGTGGAATACTGCGCATCGAAATGGGCTTTGACCATCCCGATAGGTCCGTTGCGCTGTTTGCCGATGATGATCTCGGCTTCGCCCTTCTTGGGGTTGTCGTCGCTTTTGTTGTAAACCTCGTCTCTGAACAGGAACAGTATGACGTCCGCGTCCTGCTCGATCGCGCCTGACTCCCTGAGGTCCGCCAGCTGGGGCCTCTTGTTGGGGCGGTCTTCCACCTTTCGGTTGAGCTGTGAAAGAGCGATCACCGGGACCTTCAGTTCCTTGGCCAGCGCCTTGAGGGACCGAGAGATCTCGGAAATCTCCTTCTCCCTGGACTCGGATTTCGCGGGACCCCTCATGAGCTGGAGATAGTCCACTACTATGAGGCCCAAGCCTTTCTCCCGACTCAGGCGACGAGCCTTGGCCCTGATCTCCAGCGAGGTGATGGCAGGCGTATCGTCAATGAACAGAGACGCATCCGTGATCGCACCCGCGGCCGCGGTCAATCTAGGCCAGTCCTGCTGACTGAGGTAACCGGTCCGAAGATTCCTGAGATTTACCGAAGCTTCAGCGCACAACAGCCGCAGAGCGATCTGCTCTTTGCTCATCTCCAGAGAGAATATGGCGGTGGGCGTACCCCCCTCTCTAGCCGCACTCATCGCGATGTTCAGCGCCAACGAGGTCTTGCCCATGGAAGGGCGCCCCGCCACGATAATCAGGTCGGAAGGTTGGAATCCCGCGGTCAAATTGTCCAGGTCCGTGAATCCCGAAGGAACACCCGTGATGCTCTCTTTGCGGTCGTAAAGCCGCTCGATCGTCTTGATGCTGCCTTTCATCAGGTCTTCGATACTCGCAAAACCCGACTGTATCCTGGACTCTCCGATCGAGAATATGATCTGCTCCGCGTCATCGAGAAACTCATCAATCTCGTCGTGTTCCTCGTAGCATCGTGTGCTTATCTCAGTGGCCGCCGCGATCAACTGCCGGAGCACCGATCTTTCCTTAACCTGGTCAGTGTAATGAAGAATATTGGCCGCGCTGGGAACAGCGTCGGATAATTCGGTCAGGAAAGCCGTTCCCCCCACCGATTCCAAAAGGCCCTCTTTTTTCAGGATGCTCGTCAGAGTAAGCCAGTCCACCGGCTCATTACTCTCAAAAAGACCTTTCATAGACGTGAAAATGTTCCGGTGGACTTCGCGGTAAAAGTCATCCTCGTCGAGAACCGCCATAACTTTTGGCAAGGCTTTATTGTCGATGAGCAGCCCGCCGAGTATGGCGCGTTCACCTTCCAAAAACTGCGGGGGGACCCTCACATGAGTGCTGTTGTCAGCCGGCATCCTGTTGTTCTTCCTCAGGATTCACTATCACGGACACAGTGGCCGTCACCTGGGGGTGAAGACGAACAAGCGCCTGATATTCACCCACCTTTTTCACGGGCTCGGAAAGACCGATCCGCCTCTTGTCTATTTCAAAGCCTTTTTCCATCAATACTTCCGCGATGTCGGCATTGGTCACGGACCCGAACAGTCTTGTGCCCGCATCTCTTGATTTCCTGGTGAAAGTAAGGGTCAAAGCGGACATTTGCTGTTCCTGTAGTTCCGCAGCTTCCCTCTCTTTGGCAAGCTTTCTTTGCTGCGCTTCTATCAGGGACCGGTAGCAATTGAGGTTCTGAGGAGTGGCCAGACAGGCGAGTTTACGGGGAAGAAGGTAGTTCCTCGCGTATCCGTTTTTGACCTTGACGGTCTCGCCGACGGTTCCAAGTTCATCTATGTTTTCAAGCAGGATTATTTCCATCATTCTTCTCCCAAAGTCCCCTAACGCCTCCAAACCGTGAACGGCAATACGGCAATGTTCCGGGCCCTCTTTAAAGCCGTGGTCAATTGCCTCTGGTGTTTCGCGCAGGTCCCTGAAATACGTCTGGGAATTATTTTCCCTCTTTCGGTGATGAACATTCTCAGGGTATCCGGCTCCTTGTAATCCATTCTCATGGACGAGTCCGCGCAGAAGCGACACACTTTGGTTCTGGGAAAGGGACGTCTTCTAGGTGGTCTTCGCATTATTCTTCCCCCTCCTTCTTCTCTTCTTCCGGGGCAACCGAGTCTTTCTCAGGTTCAGGAACCGGATCGGGTTCGGAAGTCGCCTCCTCGGCAGGCGCAGCTTCTTGGGCCGCAGGCTCGTCAACCGTGGTCGGCGCAGGCTCGTCCGCGGTAGGCGGAACGGGCTCCTCGGCTGTGGGTGGAGCAGACTCCTCGGGTGGAGGTGGAACAGGTTCCTCGGATGCAGGTGGAACAGGCTCCTCGGATGTAGGCGGAGCAGGTTCGGCAGGCGCCTTCGTGTCGGGCGCGGGAGCGGCAGCTGCTGCGGCTGC
>CAZGNL010000074.1:0-25052 GCA_964527475.1 uncultured Syntrophaceae bacterium | reverse complement strand
TCTCTGACTATTTGCGCTCACAGGCGCACGATTCCGGCTTGCGCCGGAATGACGGGTAAACGAAGCGGTCTGGGCCCCTTAAGTTAGCGCATATGGGGATTGCGTCGTGGTTTCACTCCACGCATTGGGGCGGAAGATTGCGAATCCATTTGGTTCAGTCCTGTAAGAGATGCTCGAAGATTCCATCGAGCAGTCTATCCGGATCCGCTTCTTCCCGGATCAGGGCCCTGGGCCGCCGGCCCACCACTGAGACCAAACGAGCGAACCAGCCCGTGAGACCGGGGCTGTCGGGGAGCACTCCAATGGCGCAGTCGGTTCCCAGTTCATCAAACGCGATTGTGAACTCATTGAGGGTCCCCATCCCCCCACCCAGGAACACGCACGCGTCCGCGCTCCTGATCAGGATGACATTGCGGCCTTTCCTTCCCATGCCCGTATAGACGATGACCCGGCTATCCAAGGGATAACCATAGATTTCGTCGTGCTCTTCCCGGTTCATGGCGGGGGATATGGCCACACTATAGCCCCCCGCGTCCGCGGTTCCCTGCACTGCGAAATGAGGGAGACCGGGACATCCGCCGGTAAGAAGGATTCCCGCCCTCGATGCGATGCCCTGCCCAATCCTGAAGGCCTTTTGAGCGTCAGCCGGGTCCGATGGGACCGAGGCCGATCCCAAGACCGCAATTTTGAATTGTCGTTCCATGTCCGCTGCCACCATCCTTTTGCCCTATTATCGCACGATTATGTCGAGGTGTACAGAGGTCATCCTTTTTTACCTTGAGCCGCGAACCGGTTGTGCGGACGCAAGGATTTCGGGGGCATTGTCAATGGCCGAAAAGCTCCTTGACATGGATTGGGCAAACGGATAACGTTGCCGGGTTACCAACAAGAGAGACAGTATCCCATGATATCAAATTGGGCGGCGCTGATTTTGGCTGCGGGCAAAGGCAAGCGAATGAAATCAGACCTGGGTAAGGTGTTGCACCGTGCCGCAGGTCGGCCTATGATTTGGTATGTCCTTGACGCGGCGCGCTCTCTTGGTCCGGAGAAAACAGTAATGGTGGTGGGGCATCAGGCTGAAGCTGTACGCGAAACCGTGGCGAGTGGGGATGTGGAATTTGCGCTTCAGGAACCCATATTGGGAACAGGACACGCGGTGGCAGCGGCACGCGACCTGTTCCGGGGATTCTCCGGTCAAATACTGATTCTCAGCGGAGACGTTCCGCTCATTACCCCGGAGACTTTAAGGGAGTTTTCACGATTCCATTTGGATAGATCGAGCCGATTGACGGTCATGACCATGCGTCCGGAAAACCCCGCGGGATTCGGAAGGATAGTAAGGGACGAGGCCGGGGCGGTCGTCGGTATCGTTGAAGACGGGGACGCGCACGAGGATCAAAGGGCCATAAAAGAAGTGAACACCGGCATGTACCTCGTAGAAGCGACCCTGTTGTTCTCGCTTTTGGAGAGGATACACGCCGACAATATTCAAGGTGAATTCTACCTGACTGACATGCTCCACGAGGCAACAAAGGACAATGTCCCGATTCACGGCTTTGAACTGAAGGACCCGCTCGAGGCGATAGGGGTCAACACTCGTTCCGATCTGGCGCGGGTCTCGGGGGTTCTTTGGAACAGGATACGGGAAGATCTCATGGAATCGGGGGTGACCCTGTTGGACCCCGCGAGGGTCTACGTTGATTATCAGGTCCGAGTGGGTTATGACACAGTGATTCACCCGAGTGTGACCCTGGCGGGGGCCACGGAGATCGGGCGCGATTGCGTCATTGAGTCGGGCGTGTACATCACTGATTCCAAGATTGGGAACGGAGTTCACGTCCGTCTTGGGTCCCGTTTGGATCACGCTCTGGTGCAGGACGGCGCGTCGGTGGGCCCGATGGCTCATCTGAGACCCGAAGCCGTAATCGGCAAGAACGCCCGCATCGGGAACTTTGTTGAGATCAAGAAAACGTCGGTGGGTGACGGTTCCAAGGCCGCGCACTTGACCTACCTGGGTGACAGTTTCATCGGCAAGGATGTCAATATCGGCTGTGGGACGATCACCTGTAACTACGACGGGAAGACCAAGCATCGAACCACCATAAGGGACAGGTGCTTTGTGGGTTCCGATGTTCAATTTGTGGCCCCTGTTGAGATCGGCGCAGAAAGCGTCATCGGCGCAGGCAGCACCATTACCGTGGACGTTCCGCCGAGGAGCCTGGCGGTGGCGAGAGCCAAGCAGAAGAACTATCCTTTGCGGAAACGTCCGGAACCGAACTCGTCCGATGAAGATCGGAAATCTTGAATTCAGCAGCAGTGTCTTTTTGGCCCCCATGGCCGGGATCACGGACCCGCCCTACCGGCGGACTGTCCAACGTTTCGGTGTTTCGGCCCTATGGACGGAGATGATGAGTTCCCACGGCCTGGTGCTTGGTGGAAAGAAGTTCGAGACCACGAGCCTGGAAGGTCACCGGGTCCCCACGGTGTTTCAAATCTATGGCAACGCGCCCCGGATCATGGCCGAGGCGGCTGCTGTAGTTCAGGATCTGGGCGCGGCCATGGTAGACATCAACATGGGATGTCCGGTTAAGAAGGTGGTTCGCAAGGGATCGGGCGCGGCCCTCATGAACAATATGCCCTTGGCGAAAGAAATAGTAGCCGCGGTTCGAAAGGCAGTGAACACACCTATTACGGTGAAAATCAGATCAGGATGGGACGAAAAGAATCGGAACGCTCCGGAGATGGCGGCGCTGATTGAGTCGGAGGGAGCAGATGCAATTGTGGTTCATTGCAGGAGCCGTTCCCGGTTTCATTCCGGGCCGCCGGACATGGAGGTGTTGGAGCAGGTAAAGGATAAAGTGAGCATTCCGGTAATAGGTAACGGAGGAATCAAGAACCCGCGGGATGCCACCCGGATGATGGCGCACACAGCATGCGATGGGATAATGGTCGGGAGAGGAGCGCTGGGAAGACCGTGGCTCCCGGGGCGGATCTTAGCTGCGTTGGAGGGATGGCCGACAACGGGCGCAAAGCCCATAGGCTTTTTCGAAGTGATCAGAGATCACTACAGGTATCAACTTGAAATTCGCGATGTCTTATCGGCTGTGCGTCGAATGCGAAAGCACTTGGCCTGGTATTCGCGAGGATTCCAGGATTCAGCGGAGTTTCGCAAGACCGTGTTTCGCATGGACGACCCGGTCCGAGTCTTGGAATCCGTTGAGCGGTTCTTTGACGGAGTAGTTGTTTTATGAAGTCGAACAAAAAGGAGACCGTTTCAACATCCACCGGCGATAGCTCCTCCCCGGGCACAACGACCGGCAAGGCCGTGCTGAGGGCCGACGTGGGAAACTCCATCGATCTGCTGGTGGACTACCTGCTGGAAAACGATGTGAGAGACATTCATCCCCTGATCATGGGGGAAATAGAAAACCGGCTTATTATCAAGGCCTTGCAGAGCACCCGAGGCAACAAACTGCAAGCCGCCAGGCTGCTCGGAATAGGCAGAAACACATTTTACAAGAAAGTTCAAAGACTTACTGAATCGGGCCACAAGATCAAGGAAAAGTACAAGATTTGAGTAACCATATCACTTACGGGGGGCAACGGGGGAGGGCAGACACATAGGTCTGGGCCCAACTTCGTCGTGGGGCACGAGTGTAGGGGCGCACCTGTGTGTGCGCCCTCTTGCCATGCGCCAAACGCAGGAACGTGGTCGTTTCCGTCGGCCGCTCGTAAGTGAATGGTTATAGATTTGATACCAGTTTGCCTTCAAAGACACAATTCTGCGTTCCACGGAGTCCGGTCAAGCCTTTGCAGTCAGAAATCCTCACCTTCAAAGCCCCCCGAAACTGAATGGTTACGGCCTCTTCAACATATGTCTTGACACCTGTTGCTAACGAGATATAATTATAGCGGATCTTAAAAAATCGTATGGAGATCTCGATGGATTCGGATAAGCTCGCTCTGCTCGAAGAGAAGATCATGCACCTGATTGAGCAGAACGACCTGTCTAGAAAAGAGCAGGAACGCTTTGGCAAGGAGCTGGAGAAACGGGACAAGAGGATCGGCGATCTGGACCGTACCCTGGAGAGAATCCAGCAGGATCACAAATCAGCCAGAGGTAAACTGGATAGAATCATCGAGAAGCTGGAGGCCTTCACCTGAAAGAGCATGAGGGGCATGAGGCTAGAATGGCCGATACCCGAGTGGAGGCGTCGACCGAGGCTGTTAGAGTACGATTGTTCGGTCGAGAATATAGCATAAGAGGTCAGGGGGACAGCCGATATATCCAGGAATTGGCCAATTTCATAGAAGAAAGGGCCGATGAGATTCAGAGGAAATCGTCGGTAGTTTCCACCCTGGACCTGACCATATTGACGCTTCTGAACATCACTGATGAGATGTTTCGGTACAAACAGGTCACTGACGAGACCATCAAACAACTGGAGGAAAAGGCCGACAGACTTCTGCCGGCCGCTGATCGGGTCGAATAGCGGATGGGATTCCCCTGCACGGTGCGTGAGTGACAGCATTTTTTTGAGCCAACACTCAATAAAAGGGAACTGTCCACGGCTGTGGTGAGCATGCCTGCCTTGAAGCAGGAAGCCTTAAACAGGCGCTCGGTTCCCACCTGGGAAACCAGGTTCAAAAGATCTGTCTCCACGGCTGGTCGCGGGGGACCCCATCAATCACCGATCATTATGCTTTACACCCGTTAACCGGGATGACCAAGGGCCTCTGCATGGAAATGCGGAGGATGATATATACCGTACGATTGGGCAATCGGCCTTTGTGGTCCATGCGATTGCCCGGGGATTACGTTCCCGCCTCCGACATCGTTAATTGGTCTTTCGCTCCTGGCATCCCGTCGATATTAGAATAGATGGAGGGTTTGTGGAATCGATTACCTTTTTGATTCCGGCCCTTGTCGCTGTGATAGCTGGATTTGCGGGATATGCCGCTGCCAGGATGGTTGCCGCGAGTCGCCACCGGAAAGCCCGATCCGGTGCGGCCGAAATCATCAATACAGCAGAGAAAGAGGCTGAGACCATAAGAAAAGAGGCCCTGTTGCAGGCCAAGGACAAACTCCTGCAATCAAGGGCAGATCTGGAAAACGAAATAAGAGAGCGGCGCTCAGGGCTTTCTGCGCGTGAAGCGCGTCTTTTGAAGAAAGACGAGAACCTGGAAAGAAAGCTCTCCCATCTTGAATCCAGGGAAGGCACGCTCGCCAAGAACGAGAGGGAAATAGACTCCGCGTTCAATAGGGTTAGGAACAAGGAGAGGGAAGCGGAGCGACTCGTCAATGACCAACGTGCCAAGTTGGAGGAAGTGGCTGGCCTTTCCGCAAATGACGCCAGAGCAATAGTGCTGAAGCAGGTGGAAAGCGAAACCAGAATCGAAAGTGCCCGAATTATAAGACGAATCGAAGAAGAAACCAACGCGCAGGCGGATAAAAAGGCCAAGGAAATCATTGCCGCGGCCATTGGCCGTTACGCTGCGGATTTCGTGGCCGAGCGCACCGTTTCGGTCGTGAACCTTCCCGGGGAGGAAATGAAAGGAAGAATCATTGGCCGGGAAGGCCGAAATATAAGAGCGATCGAGGCGGCCACCGGAATAAATCTGATCGTTGACGACACTCCCGAGGCTGTAATCCTTTCAGGGTACAACTCTGTTCGCCGAGAGGTGGCCCGGATTTCACTGGAACGGCTGATCACCGACGGCAGGATACATCCGGCCCGCATTGAAGAGGTTGTGAAAAAGGTCAGCCACGAAATGGAGGAGACCATAGTCGAGGCTGGTAATCAGGCAAGCTTCGATGCGGGAGTGCATGGAATCAACCTCGAACTCATCAAACTTGTGGGAAAGCTTAAGTTCAGGACCTCATTTGCTCAGAACGTGTACCAGCATTCCCTCGAGGTGGCCTTTCTTAGCGGCATCATGGCTTCGGAACTCGGCCTGAATCCCAAGAAAGCCAAGCGCGCGGGATTACTCCATGACATCGGCAAGGCAATTGATCATGAGGTGGAAGGCGCCCACGCCCTCATAGGCGCGGACATAGCCCGCCGCCACGGTGAATCCCCGCTAATAGTAAATGCAATCGCGGCCCACCATGGCGATGAAGAACCTACCAGCACCATTGCGGTGCTCGTCCAGGCAGCGGACACTCTTTCCGCAGCAAGACCCGGCGCGCGCAGGGAAATGCTGCAGAACTACGTTAAACGGCTCGAAGATCTTGAAAGGATTGCCGACTCCTTTAAGGGTGTGAGCAAATCCTTTGCCATACAGGCGGGTAGGGAGATCCGAATTATTGTTGAGAATTCCAACCTCGGAGAAGACGAGCTGACACTATTGGCCCGAGACATCAAGAAGAAGATCGAAAGGGAACTGTCTTATCCGGGCCAGATCAAGATCGTTGTCATTCGAGAATCCAGAGCCGTGGAATTCGCGCGGTGACCCCCCGCAAGCCGTGACGTCAACTCAATCTGTGCGGGGCAGGTCCTCATGGAAACCGGTTCTGAATTACCCGTTGAAAAGCTGCTACATCTGACTGCGCTGGAAGAAGTCGTAGCAGGGTTCGCGCACGAAATCGCGCAGCCCGTGAACGCAATGGGGCTCACCGCGCAGGTCCTGCAATTGAAACTGGACCGAATCTCTTTGAGCGATGAAGACAAGGCTTACTTCGTTGACCGATTGAACAAGGCTACATCCGAGGCTTCCAGGGCAAGGCAAATTCTCGACGAGCTACGCGAGTTTGCTCAGGGCAAATTGAGTGCATCGGGAGACGGCAGCCTGGAAGCGGTTTTTCAGAGAACTCACGTACTCATGTCTCGCCAACTGATGAACCGAGGGGTTGAATTGCAGTGGGAGGCGCAGGGCCGCGGCCAGCCTCTCGGATGGGAACTTCACACCGCGCAGGGGGTGTTGATCCACGGTCTGGCCTTTGCCAGGGACACGGTGCAGGCAATAGCTGCACAGCATGAAGAAAATGGGCTTCCCTACACCAAGTTCGTGAAAGTCAGACTAGTGGAAGTGAACCAAGGTTCCGCAGCACAACTGAGCTGGGATCAGGGCGAGCTTCCCTGGGAAACCAATCCGGTGGATCCTGAAGGCCATGCAGGGCTTATGCTGGCCAAGGCCGTGCTCTCCCAATTCCGCGGATCCGTGGAATCGGACAGCGGAAAACTCCGAATGGTTTTTCCGATCGTAGAATGACCGCACTTGGCAGCCAAACCCTTATGCCAACGGTCATGCCCCAAAATCGAGGCACAACGAAACATGCAAGTCCTTTCTTCTCGTTCCCAGGCTCTGCCTGGGAATGCATGCCGGGAGGCTCCGCCTCCCCAACTTGGGGCCGACGCATTCGCGAACAAAGAGGACTTTTACAGGAATGCGCGATCAAACGAGTAGTACCCAAGTCCCGCGGGCCGCGGGACACCCGACACTCAATCGGAAATTACTGTTGCCAACAGCCATGAGCGTCAGTGGGGAGATGGTTCAGCCGCATTTGCTTCTTCACGGGCGCCCGGTTGGTCGGCGAGCTTGAAATCCACGACGAATTCGGAACCGCCGTTGTCCGCGCAAGCCGAGGGCGAGTCACAGTGGGTGCACAGCGCCGCGTCCCCGGGAAACTGTGTCGCGGGATCTTGAAGATAGGGGCATCTGGCGCTGGTGAATGTGAGGTTGAATCCGTAAAGCTCAGAGAACATCCGGATCCGCAGCAGATCGATCCCCTTGCCGCCCGCGTTGAAAGAATAGGGTCTTCCGCTTGAATAGTCTTCGGTATCCTGCACCGGATAGAAGCCTTCGAATATGAACTCCCGGTCCTTTTCAGGAATTCCGATCCCGCTGTCTTTGACTTTGAAGATGTATCTGTCGCCGCGAACTCGTCCGGTCACATCCACGCTGCCGTTGTCCGGAGTGGCTTCGATGGCGTTTCTGATGAGCCCTTCAACTATGGCCTGAAGCACGTGACCGGGAATGAGCACCCGGGCGAGGTTTTCAAGATCAAAGTCCAACTCGACCTTTCTCGCCTCCTCATCGGCTTTGGACCGGATGTATTCAAATATTGATTCGCTGAACTGCTTTATGTTGATCAGCTCCAGTTCATCCTGACTGGTGGGGAAGGTCGTTTCCAACCACGCTCGCATGAGCTTGGAGGCCTTTTCGATCTCGGGAGTGTATTCTGTTTGCACATCCATCAGGTCCACGGCCTTTTGCAGAAATCCTGTGATGAGCCGCTTCTGCCAGGAGTACCCTGTCATCATTATGCTTTCCACCTGGGATTCGAGACGATTCAGGCTCAGGACGTGTCGATTCATGCGCGCCATGGCCTTTTCAAAGCCTTTCACTCCTTTTTGCTCCATCCGCTTTTCCATGGTGGCCAGTGTTCCATGAATGATAGCGAGCGGTGTTCTAAGTTCATGTGAGAGGTGGTTCAATATTTTGGATTTTGCCTTGTTGAGTTGTTCCAACTCATTGTATGAATCGAGCAGTTCCCGAAAAAACCGGGCGTTTTCCACGGCCATCGCAACCACGCCGGCCAGAGAGGAACACACATGAACATCCTCGTCCGAGAATTGGCCGTTCTTCTTGTTGAATACGGTGAGGACGCCGATGGTCTCTTCTCGGGTGTTCAACGGAACAAGAATCTCGTTGCGGATTTGGAATCCGGAGATGGTTTCAAACGGTTTGAAAAACCTGGGGTCCGCAGTGGGATCGTTGAGCAGGACAGGTTCGCCGGTCTGATAGACGCTTCCGCTGATGCTGTTGTCCAGAGGCAGCCTGAGAGCGGCGGCCAGAGGATCGAGCAGCCCTTTCTCATCCTGAACTTCTTTCCAGTACAGGTCACCCTCGCGCTCATCGCACAGGAGCACGCCCGCGCCTTCCACTTCCATAGCGGACCGAAGTTCTGTGATGACAACCTCCAGCAGGTGGTCCAGATCCATGGTGGAGGCCAGAGCCATGCTCGACCGGTAGATCATCTCAAGGTCGTCCCTGGATTTTTTGAGCTTCTCGTAAACCGTGGCGTTTTCTATGGCAAGCGCAATGCTCCCGGCCATTGAGGTGGCAAGGGCCTCATCCTGATCCGTGAAATCGCCGCCGATCTTGTTCATGATAATCAGGACGCCTATGGTTTTGTCCTTGCTAATCAGCGGCACCTGGAGGACCTTACGGATGTCGAATCCGCTTTTTCTGCTAATATCCGGATAATATCGGGGATCTTTGGAGGTGTCATTCACTCTTGCAGGCTTGTTGTTCCTGAACACCCATCCCGCAATGCTTCCGTCCAGGGGTATTCTCAGATCTCCTGCCTTGCGTTCCAGTAAGCCCTCGGCATCTCGGATTCCTCGCCAGTACAGGTCGCCTCGATTCTCGTCGTACAAAAGCACGCCCGCGCCTTCAGTGATGAGGGCCATTCGGACCTCGTCAATGACAATTCCCAAGACCTTGTCCAGATCCATAGTCGAGGCAACGGCACGGGAGATGTTGCACAGGATGGAAAGCTCGAACAGCTCGCCATGCTCTTCGTCCGCGTCGCTGCCCACTTCGAGCAGCCCTGCGTCCAGTTCTTCCAGTGCGTGACCCGGATCCTCGTGCGTGGGTTTCTGCATCAAGCAATCTCCCGGCTCGTTTCAGATCGTGCTCGGCAATATTATGAGCGTTTCACGGAGCCCATTCCTCACCGACAAGAGAGCATACCACAAACGAGCATGATGAGGAATGCGTGGGCTGCCTCGTGCCGTCCCGGAAGGCTTCTCAGTCTATAGTAGGCTTATTTGATCTGACGAATATGTGGTCACAGGTCTGCGTACAAGAGTAGCCGGCTTATCGAGCGCACCCGCCACCTGCAGTTCGTCGGTTGCGATGGTGTGGAAAGAACAGATCTTTTCGAGAAGGTCAGCTTGCGAGGGTTCGAGATCAATGAGCAGTCCAAGCACGTTGAGCAGGTTGATGAGTTCCGTAGTGTACTCCGCGAGCCAGTAATCGGGCTGAATGTCGCCCAGCTTCGACGGAGCTCGTCGTTTGCCGATGATCGGACGCTGACGGCTCGCCTTGCGATAACTGAACCACTGACGGAGCACCCTCTTGCCGGAAACCTCGTAGTCCCATACTTGGGGGGACACGTTCTCCACGTACCCGTGGCCCACCAACAGTCTCCGATTTGTCGCGTCGTAGTCGATGGTATCAGGCATCTCGGCTGGATTCTCGCCTATCGCGCCGGCGACAGGAATTCGAGGCCTCTTTGCCGATGAAAGCCGTGGTGGCCCGGCCGGTCGGCCGCGGTTTGGGTC
Source organism: uncultured Syntrophaceae bacterium (assembly GCA_964527475.1). Lineage (GTDB taxonomy): Bacteria > Desulfobacterota > Desulfomonilia > Desulfomonilales > Desulfomonilaceae > CAZGNL01. The sequence goes on along the minus strand of CAZGNL010000074.1, from coordinate 14,760 downwards.
CACGAACCGCTCTCCAAATGTGTGGAGCCAGATTACAGTGCGTCCCAGTTCAGTACCTGTGGCGAAAACATCGCGGTCGGCCGTCAGCGGAATCCTTATGCCCGGCCTCACCAAGTGTGGTTTGAAGCGGGCGATGAACGCCGGATGTGCCCCCACAGCAGCCACGTAGGCCATCAAATCCTCCGCGCTCACGGGCCGCTGGTACCTCTCCCCAAGATATGATTGCAGACTGGAAGGAACGTTGGGTACACTGGCGTCGCGGTCGCTCCAGAGTGGGAAGACGCGCCCGCCTCGCCCTTTGTAATGGTCGAGATCAGGAATGAGCGCCGTAAAGGTGAGTGCCGGGCCCGTTGATGGCGATGTACGGGTGAGCGCAGTTAGGTACACTTGGTGATCTGAGTACACCGTCCACAGCTCCGGGTTGGGTCGATTGATCAGCCGGTTGTCGGGTATAATCCACTGCCGATCAAACGAGCGGAATCCGTAACGTATGGGACGGATACAAGCTCCGTTGTCGTCAGCGACAGGGATGGGGCGAGGCTCGTACCCCGGCAACCCCTTCGGAACGACTCGCTTGCTGTGTCTATCGCCTGGTTCCCCCTCGACAAGGTGCGGATGGAACAGAATGTCCTTCTGGTCGTTCGGCGCATCAATGAGCGTTTGCCAGCGTCGCCGGAGGGATTCCGCGTCGGGGGCGATGACCCAGGTGCGGCCGGGCATGACACCCGACCCATTGTAAACGAAAAGATCGGCGAGCTCAGGATACGTTGACCACGATCCAGTTGACTCCGGCAGAAATGGGGCGCGCCAATCTGATGGACACGCGGTCCAACTGTCAGAGTCCAGCGTCAGACTGGCGAGCGCATCGAATTTGGCCTCCCGGCGCCCCGCAGGGAGCGCCGCAAACCGTACCGTCGCCGGAACCTCTGAATCAGTATGCGGGGAGCGTGAGGCGAGCACGATGCATACAGGCTGCATCATGGCCTCAAAGATCCTGGTGTTGACATCGGGTTGGTGTCCTTCCGGCGAGCAGTCGATCACCCAAATCTCCTCTGTGGTCCGGCGCAGGTAGTCGCGCATTTTCTGGAAGCCGGGCCCGTTGAGGAAACCGGCCACTGTGATGAAGCACACGATTCCCGTGTTGGCACTCGGGTGGTGGTCGAACACCTTCCAAGTCGCCCAGCGCCAGAAGTAGACATACAGGTTGCGTAGGTGCTTCGCGTGAGCGCTGATCCCCCAGCGGAGGGGCGGCATCCACGCCGCTAGTGGCGCAGGCTCGGGTGAATTCAGGCTACCGTCCTCCACCCAGCCGCCATAACCCTTCGCCTTCTCCCTGTAAGGCGGATTACCGATCACCACGGTGATAGGTTCTTGGCGTTTAATCTCGTTCGCCTGCCGCCGCGATTCGGCGATCGGACCGAGAATCGCAGGAAACCATTCTTGCTCGATGTAGGGATTCCCAAGTGTGTCGGTGACGAACATCCGTAAGGGCTTTGTCGGCACGGCTCCCATGAGTTCAGCAAGCTCGGCGAGAAGACGCAACTGCGCTACCGCGAACGGACCGAGCTGGATCTCGAACCCGACGAGACGGCTCATCGCAGCGCTGATCGCCGCAGGCACGGCCCCGGGTCCTTCGTCCGCCTCGACCGTCTTGGCAATCCGGTTCAATATGCCGAGCAGGAACGTGCCAGTGCCGACTGCTGGGTCCGCGACGGTGACCATCGGCGACGCAAGTCCAGCGCTGAGATTGAATCGCGTCGGACTTCGAAGCGCCTCATCGACCAGCCGGACCATTGAGCCGACGACTTCGGGAGGAGTGTAGTACGAACCGGTCTGCTTTCGAAGTTGGTTGTCGTAAATTTCAAGGAAATCCTCGTAGAAGTACAGCCAAGCCTCGGAATTGCCCTTGCCAATCGTAGGCCAATCAACGGCATCAAGTACGCGCGTCAACGTGCCGAGCGAAGTCTTTAACGTGGCTTGGTTCTCCGCATCATCCGTAAGCAGGCGTAGGGCCGTGCCGATCAACGAATTCGTTTGGCCGATCTGTTGGGCAACCCTGTCGAGTCCCACGCTAAGCTGGATTTCTCGCGCGCGTGCCATGAGCATGCCGAACGTGACCGCTTGGGCGTACCCGTCGGCAAATTGTTCATCAGACGCATCAGGAAAGAGCAACCTTCTCCAGTCGGTCGCGAGAGCGGTGAGAGCCGGGCTCTTCATCTCCAGTTGCTCGGTCACCTCATCTCGCAAGAGTCGGCACAGCCGCGCGCTGATTTCAGCTAACTGCCTTGGCTCGCGTGGGGCAATAGGTTGCCAACGAAGGAAATCCTCGAAGAGGCTCAACAGACCGGGTGGTGCATCAAGCTTATTGCCGGCGGTCTCTACATCCCCCACTAGACGTACGACCGGTACGATCAGAGCGCCGTTGCGCCAAAGGCTGAACTCATTGCCATCAGTGTAGAGGAGATTAGGAAGCAACTGGAGTTTCTCCCACTGCTTCTTATCATGCTGATCTCTGAATCGTCGTGGGTCGGCGCCCTTACCTGGGGCCTTCACCTCGATGAACCCAACGAGCGCGTTATGCACAGTGATCGCGTAATCCGGGCGCGTCTTCAATTCGGATAGCGACGACTCACCCACGAGCGTGATGAAACTGCGGGAGAATCCGCAAAGCTCCGCCAGATCCACAACCAACTGTTCCAGAGGGGCGCGGAGTTGATCTTCCGGCTGCCCTGTCGCAGCGACATTTGCCAGTTTTGCTTTGGCAGCGGCCCCGAATATTGCGGTTGCCGAGCGTAGTGTCACGCTCATATGGAATCCTCTCATCAGAACCAGCCATCGTTTCTAGTCGTCCCAAGTCCAAATTCACAACAGAACGATGGAATTCCTGGAACATCACACCCAGCCACGAATTTTCACAATGTGGCCGAGGAACTTGTCAGTGTCAAGCAAAAGAAGGCCTACTGCCGCCCGGGTTCAGCCCATTATGAAGTCTTTGGGAAGGGGTCCGGGTCCACTCGGCGTGGGGCCAATGAGCCGGCACGGTGAATCCGTGCTTCGAGCAAATGGCACCAGACCTCGGGGAGGCCATATCGCCCTGCGCGGAGCAGCTACCGAGAAAAGGTTCCCCCAGATTACTCTTCATTCTTTACTCTTCATTCTTCATTCCCCCCCTGCACAGGTCTCTGAAATTGTTTACTCCGGTGAAGAACTCTCTCATCATAATTACCCAGAGGTATTGGCCTTTGGGGGTGAGTCTCAGAAAGCCGTTGTCAATTGTTACCGCGCTCAGGAGTCTGAACAGGGCGATCTCTTTGCGGAGGGTTCCAGCGAATCGACCGTTGAACTTCTTTTCCGCCTTGGCAAGATCCAGTGAGGTCCCGAACAGCTTCATCATGAAGTCGTACCGCATCTGCTGTGTCACGGAGAAATCTTTCTTTGCCATAAGGGGCAGCCGGCCGTTGTTCAGGTCCGCTATGTATTGCTCCACAGAGAAAGTGTTCGCCAAAACCGATCCGTTGAGGTACCCGAAGGAACCGCTGCCCGCGCCCGCGTATTCGTCGTAATCAATAATGTATTCGTCGATCATGCTCTTTTTTCGCGAGAAACACCATGCCGTGCCGAGTGAATGGCTGCCTCGAAGCCTTTGAGCAATCCGGTTATAGAGAAGCTTCTCCGTGCGGTAGCTTATGGGACCGAACGTCCTGGCCAGCTGTCCACGAGTCATGTCTGAAACCATCAAAGGATAGAATGTCACCTGATCCGCTCTGATCTCCTGGATGATATCCAGATCCGTGTCTATCATCTCTATAGACTGGCCGGGAAAATTGAAGATCATGTCCACATTCAGCGTGTCAAAGCTCCCCATCAGGCCGGCCAGGGTCTCCTTGATCTTTGCTCCGCTACCGTACTTGTGGTACCGTTCCATCTTCTTGAGCAGACCATCGTCGAAACTTTGCACCCCAACGGAAAGCCTATTTACACCCGCTTCCTTGAGTATGCCGATGATCGGTTCAATGAGATGATTCGGGTTGGTTTCCAATGATATTTCCTGTATGCGAAACATGTCTCGGGCATCATGGAGCAGCCGCCCGATCTCTTGAGGTAGAACCGTCGGAGTGCCTCCTCCCACGTAGATCGACCGGAAATCAAACCCGAGATCCGCGTACATACGTAATTCAACGGTCAACGCTCTGAGATACTCCCGCGCCAGATCCTTGTCCAGTTTGAAGCGGTTAAAGGAACAGTACGGACAAAGCTCCTCACAAAAGGGGACGTGAACATACAGGAGATATTCTTTCCCGGGCCGTGGCCGCGGCGCGGGAACCTCCAAGCCGGTAGTAAGCTGTAGGTCCTTTTGAAACCTGTATTTCGAGAACGCGGTCAACGCGCTTTCAACTATCATTGTTGGAAAACCTCCTCCATGCTGAGCCTCCATAGCCCAGACCGACCATACAGGCGATCCCGCGTCAGGACAGAATGAATGCGACAACTGCCCGTCAGCGCCAATATCCCACATCTTGGCTCAGGTCTTCATGCCCGGGCCTTTTGCCCATCAGCCATATGAGGACAATCCCGACGACGAAGCCGCCCATATGAGCCCACCACGCCACTCCGGCCGCTTCGCCGTAGGCCCCGCTCTGGCCCAGGCTGGACACAATCTGGAACAGGAACCAGATGCCCAGGAAAACGTAAGCGGGTACCTCTATGAACTTGATGATGACGAATATGATGAACAGCGTATGCACCCTGGCATGTGGGAAGCTGACGAGATAGGCCCCCAACACTCCGGAGATGGCGCCGCTGGCCCCGATGGTGGGAATCGATGAATTCGGGCCCGCAACCACATGAATCAATGAAGCTCCAATGCCGCAGAGCAAATAGAAGATCAGAAACCTCAAATGCCCCAGTCGGTCTTCCACATTGTCCCCGAATATCCACAAGAACCACATGTTACCTATCATGTGGAACCATCCGCCGTGCAAGAAAATCGAGGAGAAAAGCGGAAACAACGTGTTGTTCAGAAACCCTCCTTCAAATTGGTTGAAGTTCACGAAATGCAAGGGTATGAGCCCATGCTGAAGCAGAAACCGTTCCGCATGCGGTCCCAAGGATATCTGATATAGGAAGATCGCCGCGTTGATTATGATAAGCCCTACTGTGACAACAGGTGGGGTTGCCGACGGGTTGCTGTCTCTCAAGGGTATCATTCCGAGGTCTCCTCGTCGGTGGGATCCACATGAACGATGGCCGTGCTCAGATGCGGAACGCGTTCAATCAGACAAGTCTCTACTTCTTTGGCAATGTCGTGGCCTCTACGAACCGGTATCTCTCCATCCACTACGATATGAAGCTGAACAAAGACCTTTCCTCCTGATGTTCTGGCCCGAAGATCATGAACATCTTCGACTCCCTGAACCGAAGCTGCACAGCCGACAATCTCGCGTAGAACATCCGCGTGGGGAGCGGTATCTATGAATTCCTGTGTGGCAGACCAAACAAAAGATGCGCCCACCTTTATTATGAGCGCTGAAACCACCAGAGCCGCCCAGGAGTCGAGCACCCCCCATCCGGGAATCAGCATGGCGCCCGCCACTCCGGCGATCACCGCAACTGAAGACAGAGCGTCGGACCGGTGATGCCACGCGTTGCTCATCAAAGCCGGACTGTTTATCCGTTTGCCGACGATACGCGTGTAATGATATAGGAACTCCTTGCTCAGCACCGAGACAAAAGCCACAATGATCGCCAACCCCGTGGGATCGTGTACCTTGCCGAGCCGGATGTCGCTGACAGCGGCCCAACCCATACCGATTCCCGCTGCCGCGAGAATGATTCCCACGAGGAATGACGCCAAAGTCTCAATGCGGCCGTGACCGAACTGATGGTGCGCATCTTCCTCGGTTCGCCCCCATCTCAGTCCCAGCAGCACGACGAAATCGCTCAAAAGGTCTGAGAGCGAGTGCAGGCCGTCGGCTACAAGGGCTTGACTCCGAGAGACAACACCTCCCCAAAGCTTAAGAACAATCAGGCACACATTGGCGCCCATCCCCACAAGGGTGACGTTTCTGCCCTGCAAGTACTGAATTTCAGGATTATCGTCCATTGTCGGATCCGCCGTTGTTTCGCAAGTCGCGTTCAAAGGATGAACGTTGAATTCCCTCTCACCCACTGGGAGAGCGGCAGGCAAGGACTCTTGGAAGCAGCCCGCCGCGCCCCGGAACCGCGCCATGCGTCAATATGGCCTGAAAAGCATTCGGGATCAAGTTGTACGTTGAACGCCTCGGGCGGGAAGCCTCGGGTATCAGGAGACCCCGAGTCCCAAGAGCGATCCCACGGAATAGACGATAAGAGCGACCGAGTAAGCGAGCGCCGTAGTGTACACCATGGCGAACACGGTCCATCGCCAGGACCGAGTCTCTTTTCGGATCACCACAAGGGTGACAAAGCAAGGCGCGTAGAGCATCACAAACATGATCAACGTGAAGGCCCGCAGAGGATTCCAGCCGGGTTCTTTCCGGAGTTTGTCAGCCAAGCTTGACGATTCATCGGGGTCCACCTCCCCGAGACTGTACGCTGTGCCCAGAGTGGCCACCACCACCTCTTTGGCGGCAAATCCTCCCACGAGGGCGATGTTGGTTTTCCAGTCAAAGCCCATGGGCTTGAAAACCCATTCCAGCGCGACACCAAGGCGGCCGCCGACGGTGTTCCTCAACCGCGCTCTCTGCCTCTCAAGCTCAATGGCGGTCTTGTTGTCGATGTATCGCCCGTACGCTTCAGCCAGAGCAGTCTCTGCGGGTTTTGCAGTATCGTGATCGCCTGCTTCAGGCTCCCTGTGCCTTTGTTTCAACGTGCCGGCGAGGGCAAACAAGCCGGGATCAGCCTTCTCAAGGTCCGCGGGCTTCCGCTTATCAAACTCTTGTTGAAACTCCTTGAACGCAATCAAGTCCTTTTCCGACTTGAAGACACCCGCGGCCGAAGGTTGAGCAAGGAAGGCTTTGGTCAGCTCGGCCACGCGCTCATCAAACTCTTTGGCCTTTTGTGCGGGCAGGGATGGAAAGGTCATCATGGCCCACAGTAGTATGGAAATGGCCAGGATTACTGTTCCGGCCTTTTTGACGTACATCCAGGTGCGTTCCCAGGTGTGGATCAACAGACCTTTCAGGGTCGGCACCCTGTACGGGGGGAGTTCCAGCACAAACGGCGCGGAAGGACCCGACAAAACTGTGGAACGAATCAACTTACCCGCAGTCAAGGCCATTGTCCAGGAAATGAGCGTCAGCAGGAACATCATGCCTGCTTTGTTTCCCGGGAAAAACGCGGCTATCAGTAGAGCGTAAACAGGAAGCTTGGCCCCGCAATTCATCAGCGGGGCTACTAGAATCGTCGCCAGCCGCTCTTTCGGTTCCCTCATGGTGCGCGTGGCCATTATTCCGGGGACCGCGCACCCCCCCGCCATTCCCCCGGACACCATGAGCGCCAACATAGACGCGCCGTGAAGTCCGAACCCCCGAAGCACGCGGTCCAACATGAATGCGATCCTGGCCATATACCCCGTGTCCTCCAGGATAGCAATGGCAAGAAACATGAATGCTATCAGCGGAGTGAACCCCAGCACTCCTCCAACACCGCCAATCATGCCGCTTACCACCAGGGATTGAAGCAGACCCTCAGGGATAGCGCCGGCCGCCACTTGGCCCAACCATCCGAAGAAACTCTCAAAGAGCCCAACCAGCGGTTCACTGGTCTGGAACGTGAATTTGTAAACAAAGTAAAGGACCGCGAGCAAGATCACGGGCCCCATCATTCGATTGGTGAGCACCCGGTCGATGACCTCGCTAAGGTAGATCCGATCGGCCTCCGGTACGGTTACCGATTGTTTGATCGCGCCGGAGACAAAGCCGTACCGCGCATCGGCGAGCAGAATTTCAGGGGGGTCCCCGAATATGTTTATCAGATGCTCACGGCTTGCTTCCACCTGGCCGATAATCTCTTTTCCCCCGGCAGCCTCCCTGACATGATCAACTAACTCCGGGTCGTTTTCCAAAAGCTTTACAGCCAGCCATCTATGGGACAGCCCCCTCCTGTCCGGACCCGCGGCATCGAGCATATCCTGAATCTTGTCAAGCTCCTCTTCAAGCTCCGCTCCGTAATTAATCGTCTTTTCAGTTGGAACAACAACCGGCATGTCCGCTTGCCGCACAACGGTGTCCAGAAGCTCATCTATCCCTATTTCCCTTTTGCCGTTAGTAGGCACCACGGGCATTCCCACTAATTCCGAGAGCTTGTCTACGTCTATCTCGATGCCCCGAAGGTGAGCCACATCTATCATGTTCAGGGCCATCACGGTATTGACGTTCATTTCCAGAAGCTGCGTGGCGAGGTACAGGTTCCGTTCAAGATTGGACGCATCCACCACATCTACCAGCACGTCCGGCCCATCCTGGACAATGAAGCTGCGAGCGATATGCTCTTCGAGGGAAAAAGCGGTCAATGAGTAAGTTCCAGGAAGGTCGACCACATGGATGTCCCGGCCCCCATGACTCAGGGTTCCTTCCTTCTTCTCAACCGTGACTCCAGGCCAGTTGCCAACATGCTGACGCGCTCCGGTGAGCGCGTTGAATAGGGTTGTCTTCCCTGCATTAGGATTACCTGCGAGCGCAACCGTGATCTTCTGTTTCATTGGTTTTGTCCTCAGGGGGGCGGAAAGGCGCTAGGTTATCAAAAGGTCGTGCCGAGCCCCCGTTGAAACGCGCCACTACTTTGCAATCATGATGATCGCCGAGGAGTCTTACTGACTGTCGGTCTGTGAGTTTGCCGCGGCCTCGCGAATCTCAGGCGGCCTTCCCGGGTAGGTTCATCACTATTTCAGCTGCCTCATCCCTTCTAAGGCTGAGGTGATATCCTTTGATCACAAATTCGATCGGATCGGTCAGGGGAGCGTACTTCACCACCTGGACTTCCGTGCCCCTAACAAATCCCATTTCCATCAGCCTCAACCGGAAATCGGGGGCACCGCAAACCGCCCGGATGGTTCCACTGTCTCCAGGGCTGTAATCGGACAACCTTACGATCTCGGAATCACGAGCCCTTTCTTTCTCGAAAATGCACTCTTCACACTTGTCTTCAGGTTCACAGACTTCCATGCCGGCCTCCACCGCCTCTATCAGCTGGCCTACCTTTGACAGATCGCATCACGATCAGTCATTCTACGATAGTTAGCCACGTCCAACTTATGTTTAACCGTCACGCACGGGTTTGTCAAGCTATTTTTTTCGCTGCAGGGCGAAGCGGCTTTTGGAACCGGAACATCAGCAAATTGACGCCATGAAGGACCATAGCCACTGCCGGAAAACAAGCCTGACAGGGACAGTTTTCCGGTAGTGAGCACGATTGCTCGGATGTTGGGGCGTTTTCAGTACCGTGGGTCCCCCAATACCCGTGCAAAAGAAACAGGCACTGGATTCGTAACCATTCACTTGCGCGGGGGCACTGGCAGGATGTCATTGCGAGCGCAGCGAAGCAATCTCCTTCTCGCCAGGTATGGAGATTGCTTCGTCGTTTCACTCCTCGCAATGACATGATCGATGAAAATATCTGTCCCGTGAAATTGAATGATTACCTGGATTCTGCGATTTTCGTTGACTTCAGGTCGTTGTCAGGCTAAGAATGAACGGTTATTGAACGGAAACACTAACCGGAGGGAACACCCCTTGCCTGCCGGTATTTCAATTTAGCCCTTGTGTTCGTGAGGCAACGTACTTGAACGCAGAAAGGAAGAAATGAACGTTGGATTTGCTCGTAGCCGTATTAAGGACGAACAGGTGGCGACAGCCCTATTGCTGGCGGCAGGTACGGGTAGCCGGCTTTCTCCGTTAACCGATTTGAGCCCAAAATGTCTAGTACAGGTTAATGGAATACCTATCCTTGAAAGGTTGATCGACTCCCTTCGTTTACACGAATTTAGGCGTCTGGTTGTGGTCCTGGGGCACCAAGCAGAATGCATTCGCGACTTCCTCGGCACCAAGTCCGGCGGAATGGAAATCGAGTATATCAACAGTCCGCTATACAAGACGACCAACAACATCTATTCATTGTGGCTTGCCAGAAAGGCAATAGAGGAACCCTTTCTGCTGATTGAGAGCGATCTTGTTTTTGACGCGTCAATGCTGAAAAGTATGCTACGGCCTGACCGGGTCGCTCTTGCCCGCCTGCAGTCATGGATGCACGGCACCACGGTTACAATCGATCACCGCCAACAGATTGAGGCATTTTGGTGCAGCAGTCTTGGGCCGCCAGGGGCCGACCACTACAAGACCGTTAACATTTACAGCCTATCTCGCATTTCCTGGCAATTGGTCCGGGAACGCTTGGACCGGCATATTTCAGAAAACAGGGTAGATGGTTACTATGAGACTGTTTTCGCGGAGATGGTCGCCGAGGGCAGCCTCCGCTTAACGCCGGTATTCTTTGAGGCCAACCGGTGGTATGAGATTGATACCATGGATGATTTGCGTGCGGCAGAACAGATGTTTCCCCAGTATCCCCAGGTCGGTGTTGCCGGCGGAATCAACGGGCCCGGGCTGCTGGTTCGCGTCTGCTCCGGCAATACCGTCCGAATGAAAGGCCGCATTGATTCACCATAGAAGCCAGTGCCCTCCCATGAACGGCTGTTTTGCCCAGACTCTCCGTCATGGGCAAGACTTAACTCTCGGAATAACGACTATATACCTGGGGCTGGAATTATCGCATTCTTTGATTCCGAGCGAGATTTCTCATTTCTGGATGGACATGAACCAGCAGCTTAACCACTTTGGACAAAACCGTGCCCATGGTTTGTTTCGAGACTTCATCCGAATCATCTACGCTTTTGCGTAGACCCTCGAAGAGCACGCCCAATCCAAGACGGTTAAACGGAAATTCAGCTGCCAATGGACCTTTGGCTGTTCGTGTGGAAACATCGTGAGAACACAGACCGCTGTCGGCGAAGGGTTTGCGGCAAAGCCGACTTAGGTGAGGAACTGAGAAATGACAGGTCAGGACTATGCCGCCAGGGCGCGGCTATTCGAGTTTATTTCCAACCAGCACGGCGGCTATTGGCGTCACGGCTTCATCGATCATGCCTATCTTTACAATTTGTATTTTCCGCCGGAGTCTCTTCTTGAACAGCTTGCCAAGCAAGTCCACGAGTTGGTGCTGAACTATCCCGTTGCTCAGGATGTCCTTGCCGGTCTGGTGGGCGATCTTATTGGCCAGCCCCAGGAACGGATTGTAGTGGGCAATGGGGCCTCAGAGCTTATCAAGATCGTCTCCGGCCATATCGCCCGCAGGTTGATTGTACCGGTTCCGTCGTTTAATGAATACGCCAATGCGGCCCCGGCCAGCCAGGCAGTTGAATTTGCCCTCGACCCGCCGGCCTTCCAGCTGGATGTAGATAATTTCGCGGCAGCGGCCATCCGTTGCCAAGCAGATCTGGCGGTGGCGGTTACGCCGAACAATCCGACCTCACTACTGGTTCCCAAATCCGCTCTTATTCGGCTGCTGAAAGAATTGGCGGATCACGCCTGCATGCTCATCGTCGATGAATCGTTCATAGATTTCGCCAGGGACGGGGTCCAGGAAACTCTTGAGGGTGAGATTGCCCAGTACCCGAACCTGGCGATCCTAAAAAGTATGAGCAAGGCATACGGCATCGCCGGCTTGCGTATAGGTTATATGCTTACCGCGAACGCCGCCTTTGCCGGCAAGGTCCGCCAATGCCTCCATATTTGGAACGTCAACGGTTTTGCCGAAACATTCCTGCGTCTTGCCCCACGGTATCGCCAGGAATTTGCCGCAAGCTGCGACCGGGTGAAGAGTGATCGGGACCTTTTTAGTAGGGAACTCGGTTCGATTCAGGGGCTGACCGTCTTTCGGCCCGATGCCAACTTCATTTTCTGCCGTCTTCCGGACCAGGCAGCCTCCGGTCCGGAGGTATGCCGGCGACTGTTCATTGAGCATAACATCTACATTAAGGACTGCCAGGGTAAGACACTGCCGGAATCAGACCGTTACATCCGCATCGCCAGCCGCACCCACGCAGAGAACCAGAGCCTGGTCGAGGCGTTGCGCGATATCATTAGCCGGGAGAGAAAATAATGAACGAGTCGCAACCGCCGGCCTCACACAAGGCAAGCATGCTTTTGTTCGCAAAAGACCTGCCGAACATCTGTTCGCTGGCCGGACTCCTTTGCGCGGTTCTCGGAATATACTATGCTGTTCTGGGGATTTTCCCGGCTTCAATGATCGGGGTGATATGGGCGGTCTTTTTTGACTGGAGCGATGGCATCATTGCCCGGCGCATGAAAGGGCGAACTTCGGAACAGCGTCTTTTTGGGTCACAGCTCGACTCCCTGATCGATATTGTCAGCTTCGGCATTTGTCCTGCCGTTGTTTTGTTAAGCTACGGTCAATTCAGCCCCTGGTTACTTCCGGGCGCCTTTATCATAGTCGCAGCCGGGGTTATTCGGCTGAGTTATTTCAACGTGTTCGGTCTCGCGGACGAGTCAAACTACATGGGGCTGGCAATCGACAACAATGGCATTGTGCTCGCATTTGTTTTTCTCTTCAACGGTTTGGTCAGTCAAACGGTTTTCACTGCCTTTCTCTATGTCCTGCTCATCGCGCTGGCCGCCCTGAATGTGGCGCCCGTTCGGACACCCAAGCTTGGGGGCCGGTGGTACTACGCCCTCATTCTTTATACCCTGGCGCTTTCCGTGCTGTATGGGTGGCAATTGCTGCACATGCCCGGATAATTTACCAGTACACTCCTTTCAAATCACTTTGATCGGGATCTGAAAGGCTGCTGATCAAACCGGACCGGATAAGCTGCCGCATTGCCTCGATTCCCATGTTGATCAGGATCGGATCAAAACTGTCAGGGCGAACCAGACTGGGAACCAGATAGACCCCCTGCTGCCGGTTTCGGCTGTAGAGCAGGCCCTGATCCTGCAATTCCACGAGTTTTGCCGTCAAGTCCGGATAGACAAATCGGCCGCGGTAACCAATGTTCAGCAGCGTTTCCGCTCGCAACCCTGTCTGCCTTAAGGCTTGCTGAAGGATGAAAACGGGCAGGGTCCCTCCGAACCGCGGGTTGCAGTCGTAAATGAATATATGGTCGCCATCGCTGTTCCGTACTGCATCGAGGTTGATCGGGCCACGATAGCCCTTGTCGGCAAAGAGCTGCAAAAGGAAGATTATTTTGTCCTCTCCCACCTGTTTCAATACACGGTTGGTCAGATCATCGGCCAAGTAACTGCCGATGAAGGTCTTGTACTCTGCATCCTCGTAAACATGCCCGGCGACAACCAGCCGTTCGATGTTCCCAGCGTGTCGTATTTGATACGTCACGCCGACGCCGGCAGGGGAACTATCGTTGCGGCAACGCTCAATTCGGGGCTGCACCAGCAGTCGGACATCCTGTTGGATCCTCCCCATCTCGTCAACTTTATTTGCAAGCTCACTCGCCAACTTATTGATCTTTTCGGCAAAATTCTCCCTGCTCAGAAACGTGCTGACCTCACCGGCCGCATCCATACCCGACTTGACAAAGAACTCCGTCGCGTCTTGTAGGCCGGTCTGCCGCTCCACAAGCTCCAACAGCCGATTCCAGGTTATGCCAGACAGCTCTCCGGAAGAAATCATGACGGTCGGTACATGGGGAGGCAGCAGGGCACTGTTGGCACAATTGCGAAGCAGATCCACATAGCTTGCCTTGTCATGCCATTTCAGGACGGTCCTCGCCTGGGAACGGTATTCGGACAGCCGTACCCGGCCCCGACCGCCGCTTTCCTTAACCAAGTCGTAGAACTGCTCAACAAGCCTCGCAATCGTCGGTGATAGCTGGTTCAGGTAGATGCCGCCTCGAACATGGTCATTAATGACCTGTTGGTTCTTGATCTGTTCTCGAAACGCAGCAATCTCAGCATCAAGGGGCGCCTGACCATTGAGGTCACAGGGCATGTACAGGGGTTCCAACAGATCGATATCAAGCAAGGGACCGGTGAAACTCTGAATGACCATTAGATGTTTACGAAGGCCGGCAATCCGGCGCTGGTACCGTCGCCTGTGCGCCTCGTTCCGGACAAAAAGCAGGCAACGCATGCCGCCGAGCGCTGCATAAGGGGGGTAGCGGTCCTGGCAGGTGAAGATATAGTCACGGGCCTCGCTCCCAGTGTCAACCATGATGCCGCCATTCAGGCAGACAAGCGGCGGCCCCTCCTCCCTCGAACTGGGAAAGGCGCCAAAATGAAAGAAAAGACGGCTGTATTGGGAGGAACTTCTGACTCTCAACTCGCTCACCTGTCTTCGCGGTGCAAGATAAATGGATCGCCGGTAATCCCATTGATCCGGTGCCCTTCCGATGTTTGCGCTCCACTACAGTTCGATTCTCGTGCGACCGGTAAACCCACGTCCTTTGGGTGTGGTCCCGGATGTACCGTACCTATCTCTCAGAGAAAGAAGTTAGATCTTGCCTGATTTTGCCTTCTTCTTACCCAACAACATAGCAGATTCAGGGGACTCATACCATTTCGCGAATATTATTGTAATCCGGGTAACCGTTCACCGTGAGCACAGTTCCCATGAAGGTCCCGTGGAAAAACCACCCGTGTACGGGGCTACGCAAGGGGTGGTTGGGAAGGGAGATGAGTCTCCCCTCCAAGGCCTGGCGCATCCCGCATTCTGCGCGGGGTCTTCGCACCCCTACTCGTGAACAACGGCAGG
>CAZGNL010000073.1:0-25641 GCA_964527475.1 uncultured Syntrophaceae bacterium | reverse complement strand
TGCGGGACCCGGCGAAATGCTGCCGCATTCCGCATTCTGCGCGGGACCCACGACTTTGCGGACATTTTCACACAGAAGATATTGCGGACCGGCTACAGAGCCTCGGCAACGAGTTCCGGGATGATCTCGGCCTGGTCGCGGAGCAAGGTTCGGGGGTCAATGAGCACCGTGTTTTCCTGGACCATTGTGATCACCGGTGGGGTTCCGAATCTCAATCTCTGTTCCAGGCGTCCCGCGGAAATCCGTTTGGGGTGAATGGCCACTCTTGGACCAGGGAGATCCCCCATTGGCAGCGATCCACCACCTACCCTACTCGTTCCCTGCTGAATACTTATTTCCGCGTTGTCTCCCACGCTTGTTGTGAGTGCCCCGGCCAGGGATTCCGCGGCCTGCCCGAGCTGCTCGGGTGACCGGGCTATCATGTGGAGAGTGGGGATACCAACTACAGCCTCCTCCGCGAGGGTGTATTGTTCCAGCGTGGCCTCCAATCCGGCAAGGGTGAGCTTGTCCATACGCAGCGCTCGGGCCAGGGGGTTGGTCCTCATCTTTTCGATCAGGTCCGCTCGGCCCGCCAGGATCCCCGCCTGGGGTCCTCCCAGGAGTTTGTCTCCACTGAAGCTCACCACGTCAACGCCTTTGCCGAGGACCTCCTGCACGGTCACCTCATCGGTCAGCCCGTACTTGGACAGGTCCACCAAACAGCCGCTCCCCAGGTCCATCATGGTCGGAATCCCCTTTTCCCGGCCAATGGCGACGATCTCTTCCAATTCCACTTCACGGGTGAAGCCCATGATCCGATAGTTGCTCGGATGCACCTTCAGGATCAGCGCGGTGGCTTCATTGACCGCGTTGACATAGTCCTTTGGATGTGTCCGATTGGTGGTCCCCACTTCCCTGAGAATCGCGCCTGAGCGGGCCATCACATCGGGGATTCGGAACGACCCGCCTATTTCGATGAGCTCGCCCCTGGAGACGATCACTTCTCTGCCCTCGGCAAGCGAGGAAAGAGCCAGGAGCACCGCGGCCGCGTTGTTGTTGACCGCAAGAGCCGCGGCCGCGCCGGTCAACTCCTCCATGAGTGTCCTAAGGTGAGAGTTCCTTTCTCCCCGGCGGCCCATGCCCAAATTATATTCAAGATTGGAGTAAGACTGCGCTGCCCGGGATATCCGGTCCGTGACCCTCTTAGACAGCGGTGAACGCCCCAGATTTGTGTGAACAATGACGCCGGTGGCGTTTATCAGTGTGGTCAGCTTTGGTTCCACCCGCTCACGGATTCGCTTCTCAACACGCCCGGCCAGGGCCTCGGGAGTGCAGTCCGCCTCCTGCGCGCGGCCGCCGCGGATTTCCTCTCTGAGTTCCTCCAGGCTCAGCCTCACCCAACGTTTGACAATGTCTTCCGCGTATCGAGACTTGAGACCCTCCATGACCGGATCCGCCAGGAGCCTGTCCACAGATGGTATGGAACGAAGAAGAGTATTTGAACGGGATTCACCCATATGGCTTCCGCGGCCGGCTACTTTGAAGATTTGAGCCTGAATGACTTGAGGGCCTTCTTGAAATCCTTTTCAAAGGAATCGAAGTTTTTCTCCGGGGAACTGAACTCAACGCTGAAAATCTTTTTCTTGGAGATCGCGAACAGGCGCCAGATACGGAGGCGATCCGGATCCTTCGGCGATTTCTCCCTTATGGCAAGTCCTTTCCCTCCCCTCAGCTTCAGTATCCGCACACTTTGCAGTCTGTCGTTGGATTCTGCTGCTTGGCACAGGGCCCGGAAGAATTTGTCCGCGGATTCATACTGTAGTTCACCCACAACAAGCTGGATCTCGCCTACGCCTTTCCTCCATCTGAGCGTCCCCGCCTCTTCAGTGGCAACCGGTTCGAATCCTTTCGGGACCTTCATATCAAAGAGTCGCCCGGGTTGATCCAGGATGTTGTTGACATCAGGCTTGGGCTTGTCGCCGGCGGCTCCCTGTGCCCATGCAACGCAACAGGTTAAGACGATGCACAAACAGGCGACCCAGAGTTTAGCGGCAAAGATTTGTCTCACCTGCGACCTCCATCAAGCGTGAACAGGATAGGAATCCCAATGGGGAATTGACCTTCAGTGCGTCGATTGATAGCATGGATAGGTTATTGTGTCAAAAGTCATGGGAATATGAAAACGCTCGAATCAAAGAAAAAAGCGCTCGTTCAGGTTCTTGGCTGCAAAGTTAATCAAGCTGAAGCCGCGGCAATGGCTCGCATCCTTGAACAAAGGGGCTATCAGATCGATCGAGATGCCGATGATCCGGCCCTGATAGTTGTCAACACGTGCTGCGTCACATCAAAGGCAGAGGCCAAATCAAGGCGGCTGATCAATCGGCTGGCCAAGAAATTCCCGTCAGCTTCTCTCGTGGTGACCGGCTGCCTTGCCGAGGTGAATCCCCAGTCGGTTCAGGACATTGCAGACTCCCAGGTATGTCTGGGCACCGCGGCAAAGGACAGATTCGGTGAATTCCTCGATTCCGGTCTTGCGGACCCACACGGGGTGACTCGCGGGGGCGCGTCCGAGTGCAAAGTATTCGGTCCCCTGGGATCCGCGGGAATTCCGGGCAGGGCACGGGCTTTCTTGAAGGTTCAGGACGGCTGCTCTCAGGCCTGCACATACTGCATCGTGCCCACAGCGCGAGGGCCGTCACGGAGTCTCCCTATGGGTTCCGCTCTGGAAGAGGCCCGTGAACTGGAGGCCGAAGGATACCGGGAAATCGTGCTGACCGGCATCCATCTCGGACACTACGGCCGAGACCTGGAACCGCGACTCACGCTGGAAGATCTCGTGGAACAACTCCTGTCCGAGTGCTCGGAAACCCGTTTCAGATTAAGTTCCGTAGAACCTCAGGAGATCACCGACCGTCTGATACGGATGGTAGCCGAGCATCCAAGGGTCTGCCGCCACTTTCACATACCTCTGCAAAGCGGAGACGATCATATTCTCAAACGGATGGCGCGTCCGTACAACGCCGCGCTGATACTGGACCTCCTGGAAAGAATATTCACCGCGGTTCCCGAAGCCTGCGTGGGTCTGGATGTGCTGGTCGGCTTTCCCGGTGAGGACGAACGATCCTTCCGGATCACCCGCAACCTCATCGAACAATCAAGCGCGGCATATCTCCATGTGTTCCCGTTTTCCCCCAGACCAGGGACTCCCGCGGCATCTTTCAACCCCCGGGTTCCCGAATCGATCTCCACCCGCCGCGTGGAAGAACTACGCTCCCTGTCCGCGGAGATGAGAACACGCTTCTACAAACAATTTGTGGGGCATACCCTCCCCGCTGTCATGGAATCCGACCATTCTTCCGAATCAGGGCCGATCATTGTCAGGACGGATAACTATATTTCGGTGCTGGTACCCAAGCCGCCTCCATTGCGATGTGGCGACACCCTACTCGTGACTTTGGGTGAACTCGAAGACTATAAGGTTCTCGGCAAGATCGTTTGAAACCAACCGCCATGCCCTGGAAAGGCACAACGAGCCATGAGATGGCCGGAACGCAGTGCCCACGGTCGTAGGGGCGACCCGCGGTCGCCCGTTGGGAAGCCACGACATTCCAAGAAAAACAAGATTTTCATACCAGAATAGACAAGGACGAACGGTATTTGTGGAGATGATTTCAGTCGTCCCTCCGGGACTCTTTTGAGGAAGGGATTCCGTCCTATGAACGAAGCATGAAAACGCGCATCACTACCGATCCTGTCACGACCTCTCTCTGGTGCGTCGTATCAGTTCTCGTGCTTTGAGGATGTGTTCTTGCATTGTCTGGAGCGAGGCCGGGGTGCCCTGGCTGAAGAATTCGATGATCGCGTCGCATGCCCGGTTGGTGTGGGAGATCGAATCGCGGATTACAGAGTGAAATTTCGAATATTTGGAAGGTGGAATCACTGCAAAGGTCTTTGAGTCGAGGATTTGTAGGCTCCGCTTCATGGAATCCATTTGTACGAACAACTCCTTCGGTACCAGAGGAGCTTGGGTGTCGGACGGATCATAGTCGGCTATGGTCAAGGAGGGCACTTTGGTCATGAGAAGGGAAAGCTCCTCCAGAATGGGGGAAGTGGCCTTGAGGTAATCCCTTACTGCCGGGTCCGTGCTGCCAAGCGCCTCCAGGGCAAGCGGCGAAGCAATAGACTCTTTGGGCGGGGAAACCACGACCGGAGGCGGCTCGATGGATTCGGGAGGCAATGCTTCCGGCAACGATTCCTTGGGAATGGAATCCGGCTGAAGACCGGGCGCGGGCTCGGGCTTGGGTTGCGCCGCGGGCAGGGGTTCAGGTTGAGGTTCGGGTTGAGGTTCAGGCTTGATTTCGGGCTGAGGCTCCGGCTTGATTTCCGGCTCAGGTTCGGGCTTGATTTCCGGCTGAAGTTCCGGCATGGGGCGCAGTTCTGGGGGAGCTTCAGGTTGTGGTTCAGGCGCGGGTTGGGGTTCCGGTCGGATTTCAGGCTCAGGTGCGGCTTCCGGCGGCGCAGGCAGAGAACGCATTTCAGGTGCCGGCTCAGGCGCAGGGTTCAGATCAGGCCCTGGAGGAGGCTCAGGCAAGGACCGCTGTTCGGGCACGGGCGCAGGTTTCAGTTCAGCCTCCGGCGCAGGCAAGGACCGCTGTTCGGGGGCAGGCTCAGGCGCAGGTTGAGGTTCAGCCTCCGGCGCAGGCAAGGACCGCTGTTCGGGGGCAGGCGCAGGCTGAGGTTCAGCCTCAGGCGCAGGCAAGGACCGCTGTTCGGGGGCAGGCTCAGGCGCAGGCTGAGGTTCAGGCTCAGGCGAAGGCGCCTTTTCCGGCTCCCGGCGAGGTTGCAGACGAATCCATTCCTGGGGCTCAGCGCTCTGGTCGAGCCGTGAACTCTCTACCGTGCTTCGCTGGAGGCTTTCCTTGACGGGTTTCGAGTCAAACAACGCGGGAATGGGGCCGGGCGCCTTTCCCTTCAGCATCTCTTTCTTGGGTGGGACCGCCTCAATTGCGTCCTCGGGAGCAGCAGGAGGCCTGAAGAGCGGGATTTCGATTTTCCTGCGGGTAGTTGTTCCGTCCGTCTCAGAAGCTTGTGCAGGACCGCGATCGACGGGGGGGCCGGCCTCGGATTCACGGGCAGGACGCGACACAGAGGGAGCTTCGGGCCCGGGAGCGGTTTCTTCCTGTACCTTGGGGGGCTCCGCCGGCTGCCGGTCAACCGGGGGGGCCGCCTCTTTTGGGGCGGGGGCTTTTTCTTCAGGGACCTTCTTGGCGGGCCGGCCTCCGGTTATGCTCTTCATCTTGATTTCCGGGATTATCACCTTAAAGCCGGATATTCCAACCTTGGAGGAGGCGCCTTCGGGCCGGACCGGGTTCGGAGCGACTCTTCGATCCCCGGTCTGCGTCGGGCCCTGAGCTTGGGCTACCCCTGAAATCAGCAACAAAACGGCAACAGTCCGGATCAACACAAACGGTAATCGCCCGAAAAAACTTCGCAGAGACGGTCGGCGCGTGCTCGGTGTCTGCACGGTTGGAGACGAGGGATGTGAGTTGTCGGTAATCTTCATGCGCGGGGCCTCTGTCGTATGCTCCCACGAAGCAATTATGATTCTAAACCTTTGGGTTCAATTGGTCAAGTTCAGGAAGAATTTCGAGCAGACGTTTCGCGGAAGTGGGGCGAGTAGTGAGGGCGTTGATTCTGTCCAGAATACCGTTTATGAAAGCAGCGGAATTCTCGGCCCCGTATTTTTTTCCTATGTCGATGGCTTCGTTGAGTGTGACCCGTGTCGGGATTTCCGGGAAGCTCACCATTTCGGCCACAGCCATCCTGAGGATGTTTCTGTCCACGTTGTTCATGCGGTGTAGTTTCCAGTGCTTTGAGACAATTGCAATCAGTTTGTCGATGTCGTCCTTCTCATTGGACACAGCGACAACCAAATCTCTTGCAAAATCGGTCATGACGCGATGAATCTTCAGGATTCGTTCTTCGTCTGAGCCGAAGTGGCTTTCCATGTACTTCAGGATAGCGACGGGGTCCTTTTGCTGGGCGTCCG
This sequence comes from uncultured Syntrophaceae bacterium, assembly GCA_964527475.1. Lineage (GTDB taxonomy): Bacteria > Desulfobacterota > Desulfomonilia > Desulfomonilales > Desulfomonilaceae > CAZGNL01. The sequence continues at coordinate 19,613 of CAZGNL010000073.1, read as the reverse complement.
CGGCGAACAGAACCTGAAGTACGAATTCGCGTGTCTTGCGTCTAGAAGCCACTTGGAAACAGGGAGCTACAAACTAGGGATGTTGACGGGAAGAGCGCCGGCTCGTCCCATCTCTGCTAGATCTGTTTGAGGACATTGGCTGTCTCGATGGCGGCCATAGCGGCCTCCGCGCCTTTGTTGCCCGCCTTGGAACCGGCCCTCTCAATTGCCTGTTCTATGGTGTCGGTGGTCAGGACTCCGAAACCAACGGCAACAGTCGCCTCATTTGCGGCCTGGGCTACTCCTTTGGACACTTCAGCGGCCACGTACTCGAAGTGCGGGGTGGAGCCACGAATCACCGCCCCAAGTGCGATGACCATGTCAAACTTCTCCGCTTTGACCAGCGTGGAGACCATCTGTGGAATCTCAAAGGCCCCGGGGACCCTCACCACGGTGATGTCCTCCTGGTCCGCGCCGTGTCTAACCAGGGCGTCCACAGCACCGGAAATCAGCCTGGAGACTATGAAATCATTGAACCGGCTCGCAACGAGCCCTGCCTTGAGTCCTGAGGCGTCAAGACGCCCCTCGATCATCTTGGTCATTGAAACTCCCATGCCTACAATACGAGTGTGTCCGATCAGGACCGCTCCTTCAAGTTGAGCAAATGCCCCATCTTCTCCTCTTTGGCCTTGAGATAACGGATGTTTGTGGGCACAGGTTCGGTAATCAGGGGCACCTGTTCGACCACCTCCAAATTGTAGCCTTCCAGACCTACGATCTTCTTGGGATTGTTGGTCAACAAACGCATCTTTCGGACTCCCAGGTCCGCCAGGATCTGCGCTCCGATGCCGTAGTCCCGCAGATCAGCCTTGAACCCCAGACTCAAATTGGCTTCAACCGTGTCACACCCCTGATCCTGAAGAGCATAGGCCTTGATCTTGTTCAACAGACCAATACCCCGACCTTCCTGCTGCATGTACAGGATTACGCCTTTGCCCTCTTTGCCGGCCATCTCCATGGCTTTGTCCAATTGGCTCCCACAATCGCATCGTCGGGAACCGAAGACATCACCGGTCAGACATTCCGAATGGACGCGCACAAGGGTCGGTTCATCGGCTTTGATGTCGCCCAGCACGAGAGCCACGTGATTGAGATTGTCCACGTCGTTCTCGTACACGATCAGCTTGAAGTCCTCACCGAAATCATTTGGCAGAACCGTTTCCGCTCCCCTCCGGACCAGGGTCTCGGTTCGCATCCGATACTGGATGATGTCCCGGATCGTGCAGATCTTGAGGCCGTGCTCCTCGGCCATAACCTTCAGATCGGGTATGCGAGCCATTGTCCCGTCGTCGTTCATCACCTCGCAGATCATACCGGCAGGCGTCAGACCCGCAAGTCGGGCCAGATCCACGCTTCCCTCGGTCTGCCCCGCCCTTACCAGAACGCCGCCGTCACGAGCCTTGAGCGGGAAAATATGCCCCGGTGAAATGACGTCGGCAGCATTCGCTCCCTCGGCAACCGCGGTGAGCACGGTTATGGCCCGGTCGTGAGCCGAAATCCCGGTCGTCACCCCACGGGCGGCCTCGATGGAAATAGTAAAAGCAGTTTCAAAAGGGGACTTGTTTACCGGAACCATCAGGGGCAGGTCAAGGGACTCTATCTTCTGTGCCGTCATTGAAAGACAGACCAGCCCTCGCCCGTATTTGGTCATGAAGTTGACGGCCTCCGGAGTGACCTTCTCCGCGGCCATTGTAAGATCACCTTCGTTTTCACGATCTTCGTCGTCAACCAGTATTACCATGCGACCCTGTTTTATTTCTTGGATCGCTTCTTCAGTGTCTATCATAACTCCCATCAACGCCTCCACGGTCAGATGAATCCGTGTTCTTTCAAAGTCTCTTCATCCACACCCGGATCAGCACGCCCGGGGGCAACGAATTTTTCCACGTATTTTCCGATGATATCGTACTCAACGTTCACCTTATCATTGATTCTTTTCTCGGTCAATCCGGTCAAACCCGCGGTGTGAGGAATGATCATCACCCAGAATCGATCCCCTTTCACCTTATTCACCGTGAGACTCACTCCGTCCACAGCCACGCTGCCCTTTTCCACGAGATATCGACCCGTATCCACAGTAAACCCCAGAATGAGCCCGGTTCCTGCTGCGCGCCTTTCCTTGACCAGCCCGATGCAATCCACATGGCCGGCAACCAAATGGCCTCCCAGTCGGGAATCGACCCGAAGGGCCTTTTCCAGGTTGACACCCGCGCCCGGCCTCAAAGCCCCCAGAGTAGTCACCCCCAGTGTTTCCGGTGACACGTCGGCTGCAAACTCCTTTGCAGCCCCATCCACCGCGGTGACCGTAAGACACGCGCCTTCCACGCAGATAGAGTCGCCCAACTTGACATCCGATAGCTCCAGGTCACTCTCTATCCTGATCCTGGCAAACTCGTCACCTGGCTCAACGGCCTTTATCTTGCCCCTTGCCTCTATGATTCCGGTAAACATGCCTGTCAAGTCTCCGAGACTTCTTCGGATCTGCTCCATCCACGGAAATTCCTCATCTGTAAATCCTTGTACCCGGTACCGGGAGACCCTGTCAAGGGAACCTCTCAACCAACAGCGATGTCGAGTGAGGTTTCAGAGCCTGCACCACCGTATGCCATACTTCTTTCATGGGAACCGGATCGTAGTCCTCACCAACGGATGGAGGAAGGAGATTGTGTTGCGATGGCTTCCCGGATGGCTATCAGGTTCAAAGCCATGTTGCCACACAATTCCGTATCTTGGCGACTGAACGCCTGAAGTGCAACAAACGACTGATGGGGTGAGTGAAACGCACCCCATCAGTCGAGGAGTTAAACGGGGGGGGGCGCACGAAGGCCACGACATATGGGATTCCCGTTGTTCATCCCATCCTATGGGCTATTGTTTCTCGAATTGGGCCAGACCCTTCAGCGCTTGTTTGGCGCCTCTGTGGCCTAGATCCGCCGCCTTTTTGTACCACTCCTTAGCCCTGTTCAGGTCTTTCTCCAACCCGGTCCCTTGAGCGTACATGCGGGCCAGGTCATACATGGCGATGTGATATCCTCTGTCACAAGCCTTATGGAACCACTTCACGGCTTCAGCGAAATCTCGGGACACAGCCTGACCTCGTTCGTAGAAAGTTCCCACTTTGGCTTCAGCAGGAGCGTACCCTTTTTCCGCGGACTTGCGATAGTATTCAAAGGCTTTGGCATTATCATTTGTCACCCCGTGCGCCCATTCGTACGTTTTGCCGAGGAAGTACAGGGCGACCTTGTTGCCTTGGGCGGCAGCTTTCAGATACCACTTCAGAGCTTTGTCTCTGCTGATTGGGACTCCATCTCCTTCTTGCAGCCGCATTGCCAACTCTGTTTGCGAATCGGAATCGCCGCTTTCTGCCTGCCGCGTCAGCCTTCCGATGTCGGTGGAGTAGTTCTCTTTCAATGTGAGCAAGTAGAGCAGCTCTTCTGCCCTCCTATCCATCTTATCGGCGCTTTTGGTGTACCACTTCTTCGCCTGTCTCAGGTCCTTCTTGACACCGTTCCCCGCGGCATACATGCAGCCATACTCATTTTGCCCGCCAGGGTCCCCCTGCTCTGCGGATTTTCGAATCCATTGTAACGCTTTCTTGAAATCCTGTTTCGCGCCGCGCCCGAACCTATACATCATGCCCACACAATATTGGCCTCGCGCATTTCCCTTCCGAGCGGCCCTTTGAAACCACGTCATTGCCCTCTCGTAGTCTTTCGGAACTCCATATCCGTTCTCATACATGGCGCCGATGAAGGTCTGTGCACGTAGATGTCCCTGCTCGGCCGCCCTGCGAAACCACTTGAGGGCTTCCTGGTAGTTCTGAGGTGTGCCTTCTCCGTTAACATAAGCTGCGCCAAGGTCACACTGGGCTTCGGCATAGCCTTGCTCAGCCGACTTGAGCCTCCATTCTTGGGCTTTGGTATTATCTTGCGGCAAACCCAGTGCAAAGCAGTAGATGAGGCTCAAGAAATGCTGGGCTTTGGCGTCGCCTCGTTCAGCTTTCTTGCGGATTTGTTCGATGGTCTTCTTGTCGAACTGAGCCCACGATTCTTCCGGTACAGAGATAGACGCCACTGAAAGGATTGCCAGAACGGCAATACAATACATTACGACCGTGCGTCGATGTGAACCAATGGGTGTCCTCCCAGGTGCACGCCTCATGATTATCGACTCCTTTCCGTTCTCGGTGTTCGAATGACTAGTCATCTTCCATCAGTTCCAGCGTGCCTTTTGCTTGTTGATTGCCCTGTTTAGCAGACCTCTTGTACCATTTGATTGCTTTTTTTCTATCCTCTTTGACGCCGATGCCTTGGTGATACATCCAACCAAGTTTGTATTGAGCAGCAGGCTTCTTCTGTTCCGCTGATCTGCGAAACCATTTGAGCGCCTTTTTGTGGTCCTGATCCAACCCCCGCCCTTCAAGGTACGCCAGTCCCAAGTTGTATTGAGCATCACGACTGCCCTGCTTCGCGGCTAGGCGATACCACGTGAGTGCTGCACCGTAGTCTTGAGCCACCCCATATCCGTTCGTATAAGCATAGCCCAAGTTGTTTTCCGCTGCGCCCAAGGTATTGCCTCGCTGAATCGCTTTGCGGAAAAGCTTGACGGCCTCCGAGTAGTCTTGACCCAATGCCAGTCCCATCATGTGAATGTAACCCAAGTTGCTCATGCCCTGGGGATTACCTTGTTCGGCAGCTTTGCGATACCATTTCGCAGCCTCCTTGTAGTCCAAGGGCGCTCCTGTGCCGGTACCGTACATGTTGCCAAGGTCCACCTGCGCAACGGCGTTTCCTCTTTCAGCCCTTCTCAACAGTCTCTTGGCTTTTGGTGATAGGCCGGCGACCGCCGAAGATTCTTTCGTTGTGCCCTTGGATGTGTTCTTTGCCAAATTCGGGAGGTTTGCTTTCTCCTTGTCGCGAGTCTCTTTGTCCGTTAATCGGCTGATTTCTATTTTAATATCTCTCAGAGACTCTCCCGACTTGGGCCATCCCATTGCCTTTTGAACCAATTCATCTTTCATGGGATCGTCCATAGGTTTGTATGGAGTCAGTCTGGACCGGACGTTCCCTTCCTTGGCCGAAATGTTAGGCTCCAACTCCGGTCTGATCCCCTTCCCCTGAACAATCTCGCCGTGTGGTGTATAGTACGGCGCTGTGGTCAATCTCAGTCCTGTGCCATCGTCAAGAGCAATGATGGTCTGAACAGTAGCCTGTCCGAACGATTTCTCGCCCACAATCAGCGCTCTCTTATGGTCTTGCAGAACGCCCGCTACGATCTCAGGGCTTCTTACTTCTCGATAATAGTTTCTTTCAACCATTGACATCACATCGCGACATTGTTTCAAAGCGACCGTGTCCGGAGCGCGCGAATGTCCCAGATCCGAGCAAATCAGTAAGACTAAAGGAGTCAGCAGACAAATGATCCAACAGGTCTTCCTACCGATGCGCCGATTCATGACGATCTCCCTCCTGATGACGTAAAGATGTTGCAGTTGCGTCAGATTGCAGCGCATGAGAATACGCTACCTTTATGATTTCCAGTGAGCGACCGTTTTCCCTGTTCCATCGCAGTTTGATCGCGTAACATCCAGGCCGTATGTGGATGCTTCTTCGCTTGCCCGCTTAGCGTGTGCATGGTCTTTCCTCTGATTGAGCAAGAAGAGAACGTCATGTTTCCGGGCCAGACAATCAGGCTACTTTTCTTGCAGCTTCTTGAGCTTCTCCGCTACTGATTTGTTCCCTTTGTTAATCTCCAACGATCGCCGATAAGCGTCAACGGCTTCGCTCTTTTTGCCGAGTGCGGATAGAACGTCGCCTAGATGCTCCAGTACTGTCGGGTCCTTCGGCTGCTTTTCGGCTGCTTTCTGAATGTGGTTGAGTGCCTCGCCGTGTTGGCGTTTCTTGAACAGAAGCCATCCAAGGGAATCCATAATGTATCCGTCATCAGGTTTGAGTTTTAATGCTCGTCGGATAAGCTTCTCGGCGCGGTTCGTGTCCTTGCCCATTTCCAGAAGGGTGTAGCCGACAAAGTTCAATGCAGCCACGTTATTGGGATCAGTCCGGAGTATGGACTCCATTTCCACCAAGGCTTCAGAGCGGCGTCCCGTCTTCTCGTAGAGATTGCCGAGACTGTACTTCAGTCTCAAGTCCTTTGGGGAAAGCTCCAGTGCTTTCTTGTAATCTTTCTCCGCCTCTTTGAATCGTGAAGTTTCTTCATAGATGCTTCCTCGCAAAGAGTAGAGAGCCACATCATTCGGATCGGCCTCCACTGCCTGGTTCGTAAATGAAAGAGCCTTTTCGACGTCCTTCGGCGCCCCAACCCCTAGTAAATAGAGTCTGCCAAGACTCATTTGTGCGTTGGTGTGCCCCTGTTCAGCGGCCTTCCGATACCATTTGACAGCCTCCTTGGGATCTTTCTTGACTCCCAGCCCCCCTTCATGCGTGCGCCCCAGCATATATTGTGCTCGTGCATAGTTCTTTTCAGCCGCCTTCCGGTACCACTTGACTGCTTCCGTAAGGTCTTTGGGCATTCCTCTTCCGTATTCATACATGATTCCCAGATTGCATTGACCACGCAAATAGCCTTGCCCAGCGGCTTTGCGATACCATTTGACCGCTTCTTTGAAGTCCTTCTCAAGGCCTCGGCCTTTTTCATACATCCAGCCCAAGTTACATTGAGCTCTGGCATACTTTTGCTCGGCGGCCTTGCGGTACAAGGTAATCGCTTGATTGAAATCCTTCTTCACGCCTTTTCCCGCTTCACATAAAAACCCGAGGCTGCACTGTGCCTTGCTGTGGCCTTGTTCAGCGGCTTTGCTATACAACTCGGCTGCCGTGCCGTAGTCTTTGGGAACCCCTGTCCCGTGGTAGTACATTTCGGCCAGCTCGTATTGTCCCGGAGCGTATCCGTTTTCCGCAGATCTTCGATAGAAGTCGATTGCCTTTTTTGGATCTTTTGTGGCTTTCATCGGAAAAAAGCCATTTAGCATCAATAGTTTGTTTGCATACCAGCGGCCCATCCGAACGAGGGCGGCATTCTTGTCACCTTTAGCGCTTCTGGCAGTAGCTGTGGCAAACAATTCTTCCGCCTTTGAGTAGCTCTGGGGCACTCCTGTACCATAGAAGTACAATGTTCCGAGGCGGGCCTTGGCGAAAATATCCCCTTGCTCGGCAGCCATTTCATAGAGCTTCGCGGCTGCCCCGTAGTCTTTTGCAACGCCTGTTCCATTGCAGTACATTTCTGCAAGACGGTATTGTCCTGCAGGGTATCCATTTTCCGCAGCTTTCTTAAGAAGCTTCGCGGCTGTCCCGTAGTCTTTTGCAACACCTGTTCCCTTGTAGTACATTACTGCAAGACGGTATTGTCCTGCAGGGTATCCACTTTCCGCAGCTTTTCGATACAATTCAATTGCCAGTGAAAGATCTTTTGGCACATGGATCCCCATTGCTAAGGCTCCTCCAACGTAGGAGAGAGACGCGCTCTTGATTCGCCCTTTCCGGTCCGCCCTGATAAACCATTTCTCAGCCTTTGAGTGGCTCTTGGGAACTCCCTTGCCGTAGTAGTACATCCTTCCGAGAGCGATCTTTCCAAAGGTATTGTCCTGTTCCGCTGCCTTCCGATACCACTTTGCCGCTTGCCCGTAATCCCGCGGCACACCTCGGCCCATCTCGTACATTCGGCCCAGGCGAACTTGTCCCAACGCATTCCCTTGCTCCGCAGCCTTCCTGTGCCATTCCACAGCCGTCTGGTAATCTTGAGTTACACCGTGTTCACCGCCCTCGTATGCGCTGCCGAGGAACCTCTGAGATGTGACATGGCCCTTGTTGGCTTTTTCAATCAATTCCCGGACCTTAGGTGATAGGTCTTCAGCAAGAACAGGAGGACACATCAAACAGACGAGGCAGATCACACAGACTATCTGAATTCTCCTGAGACATCCTGCGTTTGGCATTGACTCCGTCACTAGTACGTTCATGACTCTCCTTTTCTTCTTTCTCTTCCTTCTCGGCTTTTCGCCGAATTGGTTTGGTCGTTTGAAAGGGAAAACAGTATGTCGTGATGAATGCCGAGAACCTCAGCCTCACACCGTACATGTGATGCTTTGGACAAGTCAAGAGCAAAGCCACGATCCACCACCTGATGCTCCCGTACGTGATTTCGTCGGTCGTCGGACCCACAATGTCCCGATGATCATGCCCCCCTGGAGTGCGAATCGGCCAGGGCGGCACGAGTTTGGTGTGCGTATGCCGTCGTTCCTCGAAAGGCAATCTCGGGGCATACTTCCCCCCAGGAACCCTGCGTCCTCCCCCTCGGAATCATCAAGGGGTGGGCCTAAGAAACCAAGAATCTGAATTCTATATCTGTTGGTGATTCCCACCAGGCCGGGGGCAGATCTCGGGATGCTTGGGAATCCGGAATTCGAGCGTTAGGAATGTGGGACCAGAAGGAGAGACGAAGACAAACCGCTATTTCAAGACCTGTTCACGGAGATTGTTGGTTTTTTGGGAATGTCCCCGAGATACCGGCGAATTGTCGTATTGAGATTCTTGGATTTTTCGGAGCGTCCCCCTTTCCTTCTGTTTGTACTGCCCCTTGATGTCATATGCGCGTCTATTGTACCATTAGGTCAAAGAATCCAACCAAGTTCGGCGGCCATGAATTTTTCAATTGTCATACCAGCACGCGACGAGGAAGCGTACATCGGGGCCTGTCTCGAATCCATTGAGGCCGCTGCCCTGCCCTACCCCGGCCTGGTGGAGATCATTGTGGCGCTCAACCGCTGCACTGACCGTACCGAAGAGATCGCGCTGAAGCACGGGGCCCTGATCGTCCATGATGACAGAAAGAACCTCGCCATGATTCGAAATACCGCGGCACGGCAGGCGCACGGAGAAATCCTGGTCACCATTGACGCGGACAGCGCCATGACTCCCAATATGCTGACAGAGATAGACCGGCTTCTGGCTTCGGGGAAATACATCGGGGGCGGGTCGATGATTTATCCTGAACGCATGTCGCCGGGGATTTTTCTCACGCTCATGCTGTTAGCGCCGTTGGTCCTACGGCACAGGGTGTCGGCTGGGCTTTTCTGGTGCTTTCGGAAAGATTTCGAGGCCATCCGCGGCTTCAACGAACGCTGGATCAGCGCTGAGGATATTGAATTCGCAAGGCGCCTCAAGGCATACGGGAAGGCTCACGGAAAGGGCTTTAAGACAATATGGAAGGCACACATACGAACCTCCTGCCGCAAGTTCGACAAGTTCGGAGACTGGTACCTGCTGAAGAACCCACGGCTGGTCCGGGACGTCCTCGGAGGAAAAAGCCAAGAAGCCGCAGACGGCTTCTTCTACGACTTCGAACGATGAAGCGGCAAAATCAGCGGCTCGACCCGTAGCGATCCTGGAGGGAAAAGTAATGGACTTGTCGAGCGACTGACCAGCCCAATGACTCGAATACGCGAACAACCTCTTGTCCGCTGAGTACAGGAATGGCGCCCACTAAGCCACAATCTCCAACTGTCGTGTTTCGATGGTCAAAGGCAGTCCTTGCTCCGCTCTCACTTCAAGGCACAGAGCTATGGCTTCTTCGATGTTTTTCAAAGCTTCATCTTTGGTCGCGCCTTGACTTACGCATCCGGGAATGGAGGGGCACTCCACAACCCACATTCCGTCCTCGTCTCGGTCTATGGTTACCATTAACTTCATTTGTGACCTCGTTTGGCTGACAACGCTTCGGTCTTCCGCGCTCAGATATCTGGGGAACCCATTGGTATTTCTACTGATACCGTTTCCCCCCGGACTATGTCAATCGCCTTCAACCAGCATCCCCCATGGAAGGCCTCGATTTTTTTGTCCTGCTGAATGGCGGAGCGGTATAATTCAACAGCATTGGGGGGGCCAACACGAAAACCCATTTTCAATGCGTCGCACCATATCACTCATCCGGGAGATCCGGAATTGACACTCGGAGTATACGTTGATAGAAACAGGATCATGCGGCGCGGACTCAGATCATTGCGGACCTATTCTCCGGCGTGGAGCCTGATTCTGTGGATGTGCGCGTTCGTTGTCCTGTTCTCAATTGCGAGCGTGATGACCGAAGCCGCGGCTCAGAACGTTGCGGGCCGCCATAAGTCGGCAATCCAAAGGGGGTGCCCGGACCTGATCGACCTCATTAAGGAAGTCGCTCCGGTGGTAGCGAACATCTCCATAGAGCGGCACATGCTTCAGAGCACTTCCTCTGAACCGCCTCCTCTTTTCCGGTCCCCTCGCCAGTGGTACGATAACCGATCCAAACGCCGGCAATCATATCAGCTGGACAGTCTAGGCAGCGGATTCATCTGTGATACCGCGGGATATATTATTACCAACGCCCACGTGGTCGAAGGCGCAACCAAGATTCTGGTCACCCTGTCGACGGGAAAAGTCGCAACGGCAAAGACGGTTTCGGTTCATCCAAAGGTGGACCTGGCTCTGATCAAGATAAAGCCCCCTTACCAACTGAAAAAGGCTGGAATAGGGGATTCCTCGACCGTTCAGGTTGGGGAATGGGTCCTTGCGGTGGGCAATCCTTTCGGCCTGGGCAACACTGTTACGTTCGGTATAGTCAGCGGCAAAGGACGCTTTATCGGCCTGGGCCCCAACGACAATTTCATCCAGACCGATGCGTCCATAAATCCGGGCAACTCCGGTGGACCACTCTTCAACATGGCGGGTGAAGTAATAGGAGTCAACACCGCCATCATAGCGTCCGGCAAAGGAATTGGCTTTTCCATCCCTTCCAACTATATCGGGGAACTGATTCGTGCTCGGACCAAAATGAAAGCGCTTTCCCATGGGTGGCTCGGGATATACGTGGAGGAGATCACCTGGGACCAGGCACGGAAACTGGGCATGAAAGAGCCACGAGGCACGGTGGTCGATGAGGTGATGGCCGCCACCCCCGCGGCCGACGCAGGCTTGAAAAGGGGAGACCTTATTCTCGAAGCCGGCGGAAAGCAAGTGCGCAACGGACGACACCTGTCAAGAATAGTCGCGGGCGCCAAACCCGGGGACCTGATAAGGATGAGAGTGCTGAGAGGAAAAAAGACCCGGACCATAGACGCGATAATCGGAAAATCCGATGGCTGAATTCAGTCTTCCCGCTCTGATTCCTTTCTTATGATGTCGGCCAATTCTTCCACAGCTTTGTCCAAATCATGATTGATCACAATGTAGTCGAACTCGCCGGCCTGTTCGATTTCTCGTCCGGCATTGATCATGCGCGTACGAATTGATTCTTCCGAATCAGCGCCTCTTGATCTTATTCGCTCCTCAAGGACGGCCAGGGTGTGCACGTTGATAAAAATCCCCACCGATCTCTTCACCTTACTCAACACTTCCTTTGCGCCCTCCACATCAATGTCGAGAATCATGCGCGCACCCGCGTCAAGGGCTTCCCTAATAGGCTCGGCCGGGGTGCCGTAGAGATTGCCGTGGACCTCTTTCCATTCCAGGAATCGGCCTTCTTCTATCATCACTGCGAATTCATCTCTATCAAGGAAGTGGTAGTGCTCGCCCTGTGATTCCCCCTCACGAGGGGGGCGCGTCGTGCATGAAACAGAATAGCGCACATCGGGGAACACACGCCTCGTCCTGTCAATAAGCGTCGATTTCCCTGCGCCCGAGGGCGCTACTACCACGAAGAGCACTCCTCTTGCCATGACCTCCGGCTTCCTCTTTTGCGTGACGGGAAAGACTTGTGTGCGTCGGTCCTTTTGGGGAACCGCGATCCCTTCATGACACGCGACCCAGTGGTAAGTCAATCCGATTTGGAGTATAATCTTGGACTGATCCCACCGGTTGAAAGCGGGTTCATGTGCTCTAACCGGGAACCGGAGCCGTGATGGGAGTCTCCTGCAGAGGCTTCATGGACAGGGCTGGGCGACGCCCGAGTGTAAAGTAGAGGAGATAGAGCGGAATGGTTCGCAAAGTAATTCTCGTTGTCCTGGTCTTGATGAGCTTAAGCGCAATTGTGTACGGAGGTTTCTTCAGCCGGTTCATCATTTACGACAATCTGGAGAAATTCGACAAGCTCAAGAGCATAGGAATCAAGATCAGACTCCCCGGTTTTGTGCAAAAGAACGCCCAATTCAAAGTGGAGACTCAGTGGTTCAGCGAGCCGGAGGTGGTCAACGCCATGACCTTTGGAGGGATTGGACTATACAAGGACGGGCGTATGATATCCAATTACCCGGATCTGAGAATGCTCAAGGGCCGACGTCCATGTCCCTCGTGAATCTAGCCGTGACCGCGGGGACCGCGGTTTTACGGACAATCCCCAGGGGTTTGCACAGGTTCAATTCCATAGCACATGGCTTATGATCGACACCCCGGGCTGATTGTTGAACGCTTCACGGGCCGCGACATTCGCTTTCAAATCTGCATAGGAAGCTGCTCTTGGAAAAAATAAGACTAAAGGTTCAAATCGCTCTTGCCGCGCTGTTGAACATCGGCGTATGGCAGTGGCACGCGGTCTGCTTCCCGGTTCTTAACTGCCATTCGTGCCCTATTTCGGTCTTCTCGTGTCCCATAGGGATTATCGGTCACTTTGCCGGTCTGGCGCTGATTCCTTTGAGCGTCATAGGCATTGTGGTTCTGGCGGGGCTCCTGGGGGGGCGTATACTGTGTGGGTGGGCATGTCCGTTTGGGTTGGTACAGGAACTCCTCTACAAGATCCCCTTTGTGAGATACAGTATTCCTTCGTGGACCAGGTTCATCAAATACGGGATATTCGCGGGCTTGGTTGTGGCTGTTCCGTACTTTCTCACCACGGAATCGCCGCTCTTCTTCTGCCGACTCTGCCCGGTGGCCACCATAGAGTCGGCCATTCCATGGGCCATTATCAACGGGACCACCAACGTATGGTCACTGTCCATTCGACTGACGATCCTTTTCACCGTATTCATCCTCGTGATGGGACACAGGCGATTCTTCTGCAAAGTGCTGTGCCCGATGGGCGCCTGCCTCTCACTGCTCGACCGGTTCGCTGCGGTCTTTCCCTGGCGAGACGACAAGTGCACCGATTGCCGAGTCTGCAACAAGGTCTGTCCTATGGAAACCGAGGAAAAGGGCGCCCGGTTCGGTGTATTCGATGATCGCACGGAAGAGTGTATTTCCTGCCTTGAGTGCTGGAAAAAGTGCCCCAGCGACGCGATTAGACTATGGGGCTGAACCGCTGTTGAGACTCATGCCTTACATGCCTGGAAACACAGGCACAACGAAGTATGAAAGTGCAGGAAAGGCGCCGGGTCCCGCGGCTAGGTACGTAGCATGCTACGCCCTCCTTGATGGTCGGCCAATCCCAAGGCGTGGGAGGTTGCGTCTTTGGATTGCGGAAATTCTTTTCGGAATCCCGCACTTGCCGGACGAGCCTGCACTGCCGCCCCGATTCAGAGGATGCTCCCGGTGTACAGGGCTCGCCTCCAGTTACTGACTGCTCACGGCATTGCGTCCGTTTGACCTTGAGAACGCTTCATGGTATTTTTTCGTGTGAAGGTTCACGGTCTGCCGACTTCAAATGATCGGGAGGACCCGGCTGCACTAGCGAGAATCGCGGCCGAGACCGAACCGCGCATAGGACCGGAGCACGGTCGGTTGCCCGGGATTGCCCCGTGTAGAAAAGTGAGAGAATGCTGCGTAGAATGTTATGACTTCGAGGTAGAGGATGGCAACAACGTACCGGGAGAATTACCCGTATCTTGGAGAGGGGCGATTGGCTCTTCCTGAGATTCTTGTGCCCCCTTTTCCGGAACCCGGGGCTATTGCGGATCTGCTTCCTGAGATCGTGCGCGACAAGGCGCATCTGAGCAAGACAGACTTCCTTCCCTGGGTCGATGCCACGCTGGACGGCCCGGACGAAGTTTGGGAAACCGAAGGCCCCTTTGATAACAAAGTCCTCTACTATTTGAATTTCATTGATGAAACAGGATCTCCCCCCGTGTTCGCCGTCGCAGTGATTGGGGCCGATGACTTCAACCAGATCTGTGACTATTCGATCATAATCCGCCAATCAGACTTGGAAAGAGTGTATTCCGGGCATCTGCTCTACTCCCGAATCAAGGAATGGGAGACAGAGAAAATGATCCGGGATCTCAATGACAGAGCACTGGCCAAATACGACGAGGGCAATCTGGACGAGGCAAGGGGACTCGTGGACGCAGCCGTAGAAATCTGTGGAAACGGAAACGCATATCTGTTCAATAACCGTGGACTCATATGCTGGAAAATGGGCGATACTGAGCAAGCGAAGAAGGATTTCCTTCAATCTATACGGCTGGACGGATCCAATGGTGATTCCAATTTCAACATTGGTCTCATATATTTTGACGAGTCGGATCACCGGCGTGCCCTCGAATATTTGCGGAGAGCAGTTGAAATCAACCCGGGAGACAGCCAATTCCTTATGGAACTTGGGCACTTGTACCTGGAAATGCGTCGCGAAGTGGACGCCCTGAAACTCTTTGATCGCGCCCTGGAAAACAATCCCGACGACCCGCAAGTCGATTTTCATCTGGGCTACTATTATCTCTACAAGAAGCGAACTCCGCGAAATGCGGTCAAATACTACAAGAAAGGTCTGAAAAAGGATCCCGATGATCAGTTTGCCATGGTGGATCTGGCAGTGGCACACTGGCAGCTCGGGAACAAACGGAAGACCATAGAAATACGGCGCATTGTGCAAGGGTATCAGTGGCTTATGCCATACACGATTAACCGCCTGGTCTATCTGAACCTGGAGATGGAAGAATACGACAATGCCCTGGAGTTCTATCGTCAGGCCCTTGCTCAGAACGAACCTTTTGAACCTGAATGGCTGCACTACTATGCTGCGGTCGTGTACGCAAAGACCGGACATGTGAGACAGGCCCTCAAGAGCCTCAACTTGGCTGTCAGGGCCGGCGGTGAGACGGTGGTCAGACGTGCCATGTCGGAAAAGGCGCTCCAAGACCTCCAGGAGAACCCGTCCTTCACAGAGCTGCTCGAATTGACTGCCCCTCGAGACGGCCAATAAAGGTTGTCCGGGGGGGGGGCAAACCAGGATTTGCAGGCTTATCCGTCTCCTTTTACCAAAGGATAGCTTGATGACGCAAAATGGCGCGACCACTCTGAGGGAAGAACTATTCAGAGCTATCGGTCACTATACCGAACTGTCCCAATTGGCCCGCAAAGGCGAAGCGGATCCCATGAGCCAGATCGGGAAGATCGTGAAGAAGAGATCTCCGTTCCTCCTCCTGGTGATTAGGGATCTGATTCCGCGTCTTGAACGAGACGAGATCACCTATGAGCAGGGTCTTTTCTCGGTGATCAACGCGGCTCAGCGGTATCCGGATCAGGAAGTTCTCCTGGACAGTTGCAAGGAGATTCTGGAGATCGAAAGCGGCAAGCCGGCATTCACTTACGCAGTCAAATGGCTTGAATCAAGAGAGAACCTTAAGCCGACTCATCAGGAAGTGAAATCCGTCCGAACTACTCTTGGCCAATTGAATACCAAGTACCGCGAGCGCTATGCGCCCAAAGAAGACGACACTGCAACCATCATCCCATATTTCTTACCGAGAGAGGAGGGCGAATCCGCGGAGACGACTCTGCATCGTGTTGCAGAGCTGGTCCGAAGGGCCATACTTGAGCTGCATCGCTTGATGGTTGAGCATGAGTCGTCACGGTCATTCCTCAAGTTTACGAGGAGCGCCCGGACAGAGGTTGAAAACGATTTGAAGCGCCTTGCCTGGTTCCTGTTTCGGTGCGGGTACTCAGTGGACCGGATCGCATCGGGGCATTTTAGGGACCTGTTGAGCGACTTCCTCAATGAGAAGATCCTGGATCATCTGATCGAGACTGAGAGACGCGTTGAGACAATGGTAGGGCTGTCCACGCACATTTCACTGATGATCCTGATGGATATCGGGAACATCTTTCAGCATCCAAACGACTACCACAATTTGGACGACCGTCGTGAGGTCGCTCTCCACATAAAGTTACTCAAATCCAAGCATAAGCGGGGCGGAAAAATCCTTAAGAAGCTCTTTCACTTGGACAGATTGTACGAAGCGCAGCCCCAGGGGCGGATGGCCAAGAACTTTTTGCACTGCTTCTACTACTCGGCGTTCCAGGACTACTACGGTGATCATAGAAACCGAGACCCCAGAACAGATTCCGCGGTGGAACTGTACAAGCCTATGGTTGACCCGGCTGCAATGGAGAAGAGGGCCCAGGAGGATCTGCAGCGGACCGGTCTGACGTTCAGCTCCAAAACCAGGGAGGAGATGGCCGCAATCCTTAAACTGGTGATGGACTCGCTGAACGACCCAACCAAGGTCAGGGGCAAGACGGTGAAGATTCTGGGCGACATTTCCTCCGGCGCCATGGGTGAAGTGAGCATCGGGATTTTTCAGGACAAAATCGTCGCTCTCAAAAGGGTCAAGACCAGTGTATCGAGCAGCTTGGGCGATCCCATGGCCCTACTGAAATATGAGGGGGCCCTGAACCATCGAGTTCAGACTCCGGCACAGCACCCTTACGTGGTTGAGTATTACGGAATGGTGGAACAGGAGGGTGAAAAGCTTCTGATCAACGGGTACCACCCTAACGACAACCTCACCCAGCTGGTTGAGAAGAATTGGAAGGAAAAATACAAACCCCCGTTCTCGGTACAGAGCAAGATCAGTCTTGCCACCATAGAGCTCATTTTCAACCAACTTCTGGAGTGTCTCCGAGTTCTTAAGGACAAGGGAGTTGTCCATAGGGACCTCAAGACCGACAACATCCTCTACATGGTGGATCAGGACGGGAACGTCAACCGGATCAAGGTGATCGACTTCGGTGTGGGGCTGGCTCTGGGTCCCGGGGCTTTTGATGACATGTTCCGCGGGAAAGTCGTCGGAACTTTCTCGTACATGGCTCCTGAACAGGCCAAGGGCAAGAGCGTCTTTCAGTCGGACCTCTACAGCGTGGGGGCCATCATGGCGGTCATACTCACGGGGCGTCTTCCACTGGTCTTTCCCAAGACCAAGAATCGCGAAGATCTTGTGAAGCAGATCGGCAGGATTGAAAGAGAGGCGCGGCCCAAACTCACCACCCTTAATTCCTGGCTAAACAAGAACAAGGCGCTGCAATACCTGGCCGCCACCGTGGACAGGATGCTGGCCCATGACCCGTTCCAACGCCCCGACGTTGAACAGGTTCAGAAGGCCTTCGACCGCCTTTTCGGGCATATAGGAGATGAAAAACACTCTCTGAGCATCTTTTACCAGCGAAACTGAGATTCAAATCTCCAGTGCGCCATTCTCCATCTCTTCCAGCTTGATCTGCAATTCCTCCCATCTGGCCTCGAGGTTCTTGATGTCCTTGCTCACCACCGGCTCTTCCTCCAGCAGAGGGAGCATCAGGCCCTTGTCCTCGTAATTGGCAGGGTCGGCCATAATCGTTTCGATCTCTCTTTTTCGGGCCTCTTTCGACTGCAATTCCTGTTCTACTTTTTCAATTTCCGTCCTGATGGGGGCCATCTTCCTTGAGAGGGCTATTCGAGCCTGTGCTTCTCTACGTTTGCGGTTCTTTCGGGATTCCTTGTTGATGTCAGGTTCCGTCTCGGGGATCGACGGTTGAATTTTGGGCGCGGGGCTCTGGTCGCTCTCCTTTTCCATCAGAGCCCTCTTGTATCGGTAGTCGTCATAATTGCCCAAAAACAGATCCGCGTTTCCTCCGTCGATTTCGAGTATATTGGTGCAGATGCGGTTCATAAGCCTGCGGTCGTGGGTGATCAAAACCAATGTTCCCTGGAACTGTTCCATGGCCTGTTCGAGGATTTCGCACGATGGAATGTCCAGGTGGTTGGTGGGCTCATCCATTAGCAGGAGATTCGGCGGTGCCAGAAGAATCTTCGTCAACGCCAGCCTGCTCTTTTCCCCACCGGAGAGCACTCTCACCTTCTTGTACACATCGTCTCCTGAAAACAGGAACGCACCCAGAAGGTTTCGAACCTCCTGTTCCGTAAGACCCGGAGACACGGAAATCGCTTCCTCGATCACAGATATTTCGGAGTTCAAACCTTCCGACTGATGTTGAGCAAAATACCCGATCTTGACCTTGTGGCCGTACTTGACGGTCCCTCCTTCGTGAGGAAGTATCCCGGCCATTATCTTCATCAGGGTAGATTTTCCCGCGCCATTGGGGCCCACCAGGCCGATCCGATCTCCGCGATCCAGGGCCAGGTCCAGCCCGTCGTACACAACCAGTTCATCAAAGCGTTTGACGAGACCCTTTATTTCAATGGCCCTGCGGCCCGACGCTGGGGGCTGGGGAAACCTGAATTTGACGCTTCTGGACATCTTCGGCGGTTCAATGGTTTCCATCTTTTCGAGCATTTTTATCCGACTCTGAACGCGGCTGGCGGTCCTGGCTTTCACACGGCTCTGATCGATGAACTTCTGAATGTGCTTTCGTTTATCCTGCTGGTTCTTGTAGGCAGCAAGCTGAACATCCTCTTGCATACGCCGCGTCTTCTCATAGGTGTCGTAGTTGCCTGTGTATGAGGTTGCCTTTCCTCCTTCCACTTCCACGATTCGATCCACCAGACGGTTCAAGAAGGAGCGGTCGTGGGATGCCAGTACCAGGGCGCCCTTGAATTCCCTCAGATAATCCTCGACCCACAGCAGACTTTCCAGATCCAGGTGGTTGGTCGGCTCGTCCAGGAGCAGAACGTCAGGCTCTGCAAGTAGGATCTTGGCCAATGCGACCCTCATTCGCCATCCACCGGAAAACTCACCCCATCTGCGTTGAGCGTCCTCCACCGAGAATCCAAGCCCCTGAAGAACCTTGCGCGCACGGGCCTCCAGTGTATATCCCTGGTACCGCTCGAACTCTTGCTGGAGCCTACCGTGCTCTGCTATGATCGAATCCGCTTCCGCGTTATCTTGAGTGAGGTTTCCCATCTTCTCTTGCGACACCTCAAGGCGGCGGCGTATTCCACGGAGTTCCTCGGAGATGTCCATCACCTCCTCCAGGATCGACCCGTCATTTCCTTGGACAAGTTCCTGGTGAAGGATTCCCATTCTGATGCGTTTCTCGATGCTTATCTCTCCCTCGTCCGGACTCAGGACTCCTTCCATAAGCCCGAGGATGGTCGATTTGCCGGCGCCGTTGGGTCCCACAAAACCCACCCGGTCACCCCGATGAACGCTGATGTTGACGTTCTGAAAAAGGGGATGTCCACTGAAAAACTTGGCCACGTCTTTGAGAAATATCAAGTTGCTGTTCCGATCATTAGTTCGATTGGTCCGGCGCCTACGCGTCGGAATCCACCCTGCCGACTTCGGCCCAGGGAATTGATTCGGCGCAACCATTGGACATGGACGCGCTCTCCTTCTATAAGATAAGTGTAACAGTTCAGCGGCACGAAGTTCATATTTCTTGCAGATCTTCGCTCCGTAGCTCCAGTCCGGTTGGAGCAGAGTTCCAGCATAGGAAAAACCTCAATGACAACTCTCTAAGGAAGCAACCATGTTTGGCGGCCGCCACCAGTTTTTCATGAAGCTCCCA
>CAZGNL010000072.1:0-25663 GCA_964527475.1 uncultured Syntrophaceae bacterium | reverse complement strand
CCGGCGCCCCAAGCCCGTTGCCCCCGACCGGTACTCCCGGCCTCAGAGGGCGCCGGCTCCACGGGACCGTCGGCATTATCGCTCGCTCCCTGGATCACGTGAGCGCGGATCGGAAATATGACCGCGCACGTGTGCTGAATCCGGGAATTGCAGCCGAGTCATAACGGTTCGCCTTCAAACGAGTAACAATTGGGAGTCTACAGTGGGGGCGGCCTTCCCTTGCGAAATGGTGAGACGTGTCATATAGTTTGAAACAGGGAGTGTAGGGGATTTTCTTACTGGATCGCTCTTGGTTGTCATTGAACACCAAATCCCCACCGGAACTTTTGCTTTTCAAAATGATCGTAACATAGTATGATTAGTGCATCGTCTTGGATAGGAGTGCTCGATGAACAACGGGGAGCGGCGCGGCCCCTTGACTTTGGGGTTGTGTTTGTTGTTGTTGGCCGGTCTGACCGTTTGCGCATACGCAAAGGTGCCGAACGGGTACAGGGATATCAAACTCGGCATGACAAAGCCGGATGTAGTCGGCATTATGGGCAAGAGCCGGCACCATTCCTTCTATGAGGACAGAGGGACCGAGATCTCAGAGATCATTCGTGGAGACGATCTGTTCCGTTTTGCCACTTACAGGTTCGACAGAGAGGGCATGCTCGTAGAAATCGGACTGGAGATGCGGGAGATATTGGGGAGAGACAGCATAATTGACCGATTCAACCGTCAGCATGGACTCCGGTTGACCCCGCTGGGCCGCGAGGCCGAAGGTGATCACCTTGTAAAAGTGAAAGGGAACAAACTGTTCCTCATCTTCCGGAAACAGCCCCCCAAGACCCCCCAGTCGGCCCAAGCCGCTCGCGGAGAAAAGTGAACAGCAAGAACCCGGGACCTGAATTTGGCCCCGGGTTCTTAGTGTCTAGGGCTATTGCCAATCATTCCGGCTGATTGGAAGTGCGGCTACGGACCGCGATGGTTTGCGGTTGCGCGGTGTCATTCACGAGTCTCAGGGGCACTTTCCACCACAGCTTCAATCGCAGAGATCCAGGGCTGAACGTCCGTGTTGTCCGACAGGATGCGCTTTGCTTCTCGATGCTGGTAAACGGTTCCCATCGCAATGATGTCCGTCAGGACCGTGCCCTCCTCATGATACGCGTCGTGGCTGATGGCCACTTCGGCCCCAATGTCATTGTAGATCCTCTTGAGCAAGCGCGCCTCCTCAGCGGGCGCGTCCTTGACAAGGATATTGATGTGAATCGCTCTGGTGGCCATAAATTCGTGAGTATCGGCTCCGATTCTCTTTATGGCCTCAGCCGCTTCACCTACGGAACCCAAATCAATCTTCTCAGCCTGCATTTTTCCCTCACCACGGGGTTCTTTGTTCCTTGACAATATAGCGATTGCCAAGGGAAATGTCCCATATTTCAAGAATGGTTTGTGTACCGAGGCCGGAATAGAGTCAACTAACCATCACCCCTGATAAGAGACAACGAAGTATGAAAGTTCTTACCGTTGTTCACTGGTCCGGGGCTTCGCCTCGGACCAGGGGCGTCAAGAGCGCGCACGCTGCGCATAGACTTGGAGGGGAGGCCCTGGCCGGGCAAGCATTTCAACGTCATGATACCGACAGCCCTCATGTCACGTAAGCTGTCCGGGGCCCGCTCAATCGCCCCACGCGTACTGCGCGACCCTCCAAACCACCCCATACGCTGACCCGGATGGGGGTGGTTCCTTTACGGGACTTTCAGGTAAAGATTCTTGACCAAGTCCGTCAGAATGACTAACCTAGGTTTCAACGGCTATAATAAGTAAAACTCTTGCCGGGAGGTTACAAATGGCGGAGTTCCAGGTGAACAAGACATACGCGGAGATCAACGCCAGGATCAAGAATGGTGAGGCGGTCGTGGTCACAGCGGAGGAGATGATCGAAGTCACGAGAGAGCACGGGCCGGTGAACGCGGCTCGCAAGGTGGACGTGGTAACCACCGGCACATTCGGGATAATGTGTTCATCCGGGGCGTTCTTCAATATAGGACACACCAAGCCCAGGATCAAAGCTAACAAGGTCCATTTCAATCGCGTTGAGGCGTACGCGGGGGTTGCCGCGGTAGACTGCTATCTGGGCGTTACTCAGCCGAGGGAAGATGATCCGCTGAACAAGGTGTTTCCGGGTCGATTCCGATACGGCGGCGGGCACGTGATCGAAGACCTGGTCGCGGGCCGGGAAGTTCACCTGGAAGCGGAGTCGTACGGCACCGACTGCTACCCGCGACGATCTCACGAAGCCACGATGACGCTCAAGGATTTTCCCGACGCAGTTCTTCTGAATCCTCGAAACGCGTATCAGAACTATAACTGCGCGATAAACTTATCCAAAAAGACCATTTACACGTACATGGGGATACTAAGACCTGAGGGGCACAGTGCGAATTTCTCCACATCCGGTCAATTGAGTCCGCTGCTCAATGATCCATTCTACCGGACGATCGGCATTGGGACGCGGATTTTCCTGGGTGGCGGTATAGGGTACGTCATCGGCGCGGGGACCCAGCACAGCCCTGGAGTGCAGAGGTCGGAAAACGGCGTGGTTATGGGCGGGGCCGGGACCATTGCCGTGCAAGGGGATCTCAAAGGCATGTCCGCGCAGTTTCTGAGAGGAGCGTCCCTGACCGGGTACGGATGCTCGCTGAACGTTGGAATCGGAATTCCCATTCCCATTTTGAATGAGGAACTGGCGCGGTTCACCGCGGTGTCCGATGATGACATTCAGGCCCCGATAGTAGACTATGGAACCGAGTACCCCGAGATGGGCGGCCGCCCCCTGGATTACGTCACGTACGGTCAGCTCAAGACCGGAGAGATGACCTTTGACGGCCGCAAGGTTCACACTGCTCCTTTGTCCAGCTATTCCAAGGCCCTGGAGATAGCTGAGATACTCAAGGGGTGGATCGAATCAGGCAGATTCTTTCTGGGTGAACCACAGGAGACGATTCCTTCGGTGGAGTTCAAGGGCTTCAAGGATTAGATGGTCGAGCCGACATTATTTCATCCGCGAACCTATCGTGATTTCAGCGAAGACGCCCGATTCAAGACCTTTCGGGTGACCGTTGAAACATCGGACCTGTACGTAAAGGCCCATAGACTGCTTGAGAAGGAGACTGAAGACCTTATCCGCCGCGCCAGGAGCCAGGTGGAGGCCGCGATTGCGCGCAGACCGGTTTTCCTGAGCAGCTTGACATCCGTGGAGGAGGACCCCGCAGACGCTCCCATTGTGGCCCGCATGATCAGAGCGGGCGTAAAGGCGGGCACAGGCCCCATGGCCGCGGTCGCGGGGGCTGTGGCCGAATTTGTAGGTAGAGGCCTCCTGGAATGGTCTGATGAACTGATAGTGGAGAATGGAGGCGACATATTCTTGAACATGGCCGATCCGGTGGTGGTTGGAATATTCGCGGGGAATTCGCCGTTCAACGGGAAACTTGGCCTAAAGATCGAACCTTCGGGCATCCCTACAGGGATTTGCACGTCGGCCGCGACGGTGGGTCCTTCGTTAAGCTTGGGCAAAGCCGACGCGGCCACAGTGATCTCTTGTGACGTTCCCCTGGCCGATGCTGTGGCCACGGCAATGGGAAACAGGATTTCAGGGCCCGATGATTTGAAGGAGGCCGTTGAATGGGCCATGGCGATCCCCGGTGTGGACGGAGCCCTGGCCATTATCGATGACAAGATATCCGCGGTGGGAATTCCGGATCTGGTTCGTATATAAATCTCCGCCAAGAGAACACGCGGCGACGAGGTGAAGCAATGGCAGCACGAAACGTATTACTCATATTCAGGTCGAACATCATGTACAAGCCTTTTATCTACAGGCTGGCCACGGACTACGATCTGGTCTTCAACATACTCGAGGCCAAGATCCTTCCCCGCAGAGAGGGCCGTCTCATCCTGGAACTGGAAGGGGAGGAGGATCAGATCGAGGCTGGAATCAAGTTCCTCCGTGACCATCATGTGGGTGTGGAACATCTTGCGGACCGGGTCTTCAGAGAGGACGAACTGTGCGTTCATTGCGGCGCGTGCACGGGTCTTTGTCCTACCGGCGCCCTGAGCCTGAAACGTCCGGTCATGGAAGTGCTCTTTGATCCCGGGAAGTGCGTTGCTTGTGGAATGTGTGGCCTGGCATGTCCGTTCGGCGCGATGAAGGATATCACCTTGTTCGACCCCTTTGTGGAAGGCCGCAACACCGGGTGAATCGAGCCCCACGGAATTCCTTCCTCTCGTTCCCAGGCTCTGCCTGGGAACGCATACCGGGAGGCTCCGCCTCCCCTACTTGGGGCCGGCGGTGGCGCCCGGGGCAGACTCTATGTGGCTGCCCTCTCCGTCGCCCCCCGTAAGTGAATGGTTATAGCAAGTGTCCAAATAATTGACCGATATTTCAAATCCGGTTCCGAGGCTCACCGAAGAGAAATCCCCCCAACCCCCCTTTGCCAAAGGGGGGCAAGAGCGGATGTTCCCATTGTGCCTGGATCATCTGTCAATCGGACAGAACTTTTGGCAACCACTATGGAACACTGGGAGAAACCTAATGTCCAAGCGAAAACTCAAAGCAAAACAAATCCTGGAAGACCTTGAGGCCGGTCTTACCGATGACCAGATGATGGAGAAGTATAGACTTTCCTCTAACGGGCTGAAGAGTATGTTCACAAAAATGGTAGCCGCGAACGTAATGTCCGAAGAGGAATACTCCTGGAGGCCGGTGGGCTGGGATGACACGGTCTCAATCGATCTGAGCGAGATCGACGTTTGATAGCAACTTACATGCCTGGAAACAAAGGCACAACGAAGTATGAAAATGTCCGCAAAGTCGTGGGTCACGGCCGTAGGGGCTACGCATGCGTCGCCGAAATAGTTGGTGCAAGGCGGAGCGTCAGGGTCATCCCGGGTCATCTATTTTCAAGTAAACTCCCATCGCAAGAAAGCAACAACGAAGTATAAAAGCCCTTTCCGCTGTTCACTGGTCCGTGGCTTCGCCTCGGACAGGGTACTCGAAGAGCGCGCACGCTGCGCATGGACTTGGAGGGGAGGCCCTAGCCGCTGACTTAGGATGGCCGGCTTGAATATTCCGGAGGAATATTTTGAAACCTAATCTGTGCGGTTCTTGGTTCATCCAACAAGCAAGTACCTGAAGTATCTGTCATTGCGAGCGCAGCGAAGCAATCTCATTGGGTGGAAGAACCAAAGGCCGGCGATTGCTTCGTCACTTCGCTCCTCGCAATGACATCAGCTTGAATCGCTCAATTTGGGTTGATAGCAGCCCGGGGATTCATCGCCGGGTACGAGCGTCATCAGCACGGATCTAGTCCCGGAGGGACGGCTGAATTGAAACAACCAAGGAAGGAATTTCAGTCGTCCCTCCGGGACGCATTGGAATTCAGCGATAAGTCAGCGCCTATGGGGTCTGGGGGAACCTCTTCTATCACGCCGTGGCGTGATTCCCCCGGATTACTCTTCAAAAGGCGAATCCGTATGAGGACTCGGTTATGCGCCGGCAAACGCGGTCTCAGTTATTTCCGGCGCCTCGTCCTCCTGGTCGTCTTCAGTGTCATCTCCACTGAGTGCCAAAAAATCCTCGTCTGAGATCAGCACGTTCAGGAAATCTTTCCCGGTTTGTTCCGAGAATACGGGCAGCACCTCAGTCAAACATTCCGGACACAGGTCTATGGCCTCGCCGGCTTGGTTTTCACTCCGTATTCTCAAGCCTCCGCCATCAAGGACCTTTTCACAGCTGTCACAGCAGGTAACTTCCTTTTTCATGAGATCCTCCGTTCGCGGCGAGAATATACAGCCGGTCCCCCGCAATTGCAAGAGAGGCTTGAACCGGATTCCACATGCACTCGGTCCATTCAATTGCAGAATCAAAGGCCATCAGACCGACGCGTTCTCCAACTCGGTCCGGCAAGAGCACTGCTCGTAGTCGATTCGATTGATTGCCTGAAAGAATACCTTTCTGACGCGCTCCACGTTCTTGTTCATCGTGGTCACGATCATATCCCAGGTTACGGGCTCCTCGCTCTCATGCCAGGCATCATAGTCGGTGCTCATGGCCGCGACCGCGTAGCAGATACCGGCCTCCCTTGCCAGCACCACTTCGGGAACGGTGGACATGTTTATGATGTCGCCGCCCCACATGCGAAACATTTTACTCTCGGCTCTCGTGGAAAATCGCGGGCCCTCAATTGTGACGACCGTGCCCGCTGGATGACAGACTATTCCTTCATCCTTCGCGGTTGCGATCAGGATCTGTCTCAGCCGTTCACAGAACGGATCGGCCATGGCTATGTGTACCACTTGATCGCCCTCGTGAAAAGTGTTCTTGCGCGATGTGGTTCGATCTATGAACTGATCCGGAAACACCAGGTGCCCGGGTTCTATCTCTTCTTTCAGTGAACCGCACGCGGTGGTTGCGATTATGTGGGTGACCCCCATTTCTTTCATGGCCCAGACATTTGCCCTGTAGTTCACCGCAGAGGGCCGAATTCTGTGCCCCGACCCATGCCGGCTCAACAAAACGATTTCCGTGCCCCCAGCTGTTCCCACCACAGGGTCGGCTGAAAGTGGACCGTACGGTGTGCCCATCTTCATGCTCTTTGCATCTAGAAGAAAACTCGGATCGTCAAAGCCCGATCCGCCGATCATACCGATTCTTATCAACGCTCTCCTCCTTATGGGTGGGGCAGGTGGCCGACGCAACGTCGCGGCTCCTCGACAGTGAAGCCACGATGCTCACCAGTCCCGGTGCATTCAATGACAAACATTGGATTCTATGGTCAGATGCTCGACTGTGTCAATAGTCTCGTGCATAATTCCAATGCGCGGTCAAATGAGTGACTTTGCCTCACCGTGGAAAAGCCACGGCTATTCGTGGTCTGCCCCTTCGGGGCAGCTATTCCGCTTCACTCCCAATTCTAACTCCTGCGCCTTTTTGTTGGTCGTTGAATCGAGATCCACGTCCAAGTCAACGGGACACAAGCCCGGTGTCCAGCGAGACTTATGGATCAAGATCAGGGCTGGAGCCTGGGAACGAGAAGAAAGAAGCGCACAACGAAGCATGAAAATGCCCGAACCGCGCCGGATCCCGGGCGTAGGGGATACGCATGCGTCGCCCTCTTGGATGTTCGCTCAGTGACGGCATAGGTGGACTTTGAGATACATCCACTTTCATACAAAATAGACTGTGACGAACGGTATTTGTGGGGTTGATTTCAGTCGTCCCTCCGGGACTGGGGCTTTGTCTGACAAGGACCGGGTAGCCCCGGAATGAATTCCGGGGCTACTATCAGGAGTCCCACCGGGACTCTTTTGATTAGAGGATACTTGATATCTTCCGGACCAGGGGGCCTGCCCCGGATCGCAGTCCGGGACAGGCCCCGGTCCGAAGTTCGTCGGGGTGATGAAGCGGATGGACCCACATTGGGAACAATAATGCCCGCGGATTTCAGCCAAGCAGTACCCGGCTGGAACGCCCATTTTGACCCATTTCGGAATTCCGCGCCTGGGGCCATGTGTTTCCGCGGCTTGCTCAGTCCACCTGTTCGACCAGGACCACAGCCTCTCCTTCGAGGATGCGCTTGCGGTCCTGATTTTCGCACACCGTCTCGAAGGTCACAAGGGCCTTTTCTTCTCGAACCTTGATCACTTTGACTCGGGCCGCGATTGTATCACCGGGGAATATGGGCGCGGAAAACTTAATCGTCTGGCTCAAGTAGATAGTTCCGGGACCGGGCAGCTTGGTCCCCAGCACCGCGGATATGAGAGACGCTCCCCACATGCCGTGGGCGATCTGCTTGCCGAAACGCGTCTTTTTCGCGAACTCTTCGTCCACATGGACAGGATTGAGATCTCCGACGAGTTCGGCAAACTGATGGATGTCATCTTGTGTTATAGTCTTGGTGATTGTGGCCGTGTCACCTACACTGGGTAACATTGTCTCCTCCGGGGTGCTTGGGCTCTCGCTGCGAGAGAGAAGATCTTGAGAAATGCCGATTCCTCAGTCCTTGAGCAATGATTCCATCCGTTCCAGGTTGGTTTTCACCGTGTCCTGCTGGAGGGTATTGGCCTTTTTCATGCCGTCCCATAGCTCACGCAACTGTGCTTCAAGGGTCTCGGTGTACACAGGGGAATCCTTGAGCATCTTGAAAAAGGTTTCCTCACTGTGGTCCACAACAGTTTGCCATGCGCTCATGTTGACCTCGAACGTAGAGCCCATTGTTGCGAACCAGGGTTTCCACTGTCCCGCGAAGGAAGTTGGGGGCTTTGCCAGCCACGGTGAATTGTCGAGCATGCTTTCCCAGGCTTTCCAGGATTGCTCCATCATCTTGGTCGTTTGGTCGAAGAGTTCTTTCATTACTCCTACCCCTTTCTTATTTTCGGTAGCAATCAACTAATTGAGAACTACTCTGGTTTAGGGTCATTCCTTATGACATGAGCTCACATGGAGTCCGGAATTCACACGGAAACCGCATGTGACACCCGCGTCACTCCCGGGACAACCTCTATTGAAATTCGTTTGATGGTGATCCGTTCAAATCATTTGAGCAGCTAAGGGCTTGGTCCAGATCCAAATGGAACTTCACCGGGCCACTCCGTTCCCGAACAGCGTTGCCACCCTCAGTGCGTCCAAGTAGGCTGAAGAGAGCTTCAACGGCAATTCCCAAAGGCTTTCCAGGCCCGGCTTCTCATCTTTGTTTTCGGTCACGTTTGCCGCCTCCGGCACTCCAGCAACTATCCATACTCATAAAGTTTTCAGATAACCATCGCGCTCGGTGGTTGTCAATGGACGCGGCCAAAAATAGGGGTCTGCCACGAAGTACCGTTGGCGTTTTCCGGTGGGGGCGGACCAGACCTTTGCAGGAACAGTGAAATCCTGCACGGCATCCTTGTTCCAGGGTGGACACATACTTTGATCTAGAACCACGATTTGTGGCTCCATATGTCGTCTTCCAGGTTTTTCTTGTCCTCCTGGAGCAGCAGGTACATGGAAGCGTTTTGGATAGCCAGGCCACCCTGGTGCGCGAGAGCGGTGACCAACTGGACCATGTCTTCAGGGAATTCTCGCTGAACCGCGCTGTACAGCCTCATTATCCCGATCACCTCTTCGCCGGCCTTTATCGGGACGTAAAGGGTCGACATAATTCCTTCCTTGAGCGCTGCATCCCTGTATTGAAGGCGATCGTCGGTCCTGACGTCCGAGACGACTACGGTCTCCCCCTGGAGGGCTTTGGCCACGCATTTCTCCGGGCGTATGGGACCTTTGTTCAGGTAACCGTCGCTGAGGCCGTGGCTGGTCACCATTTCCAATGTCCCCTTATCTTTATTCAGGAGACGAATGGCCACTCCCTTCATGCCGAGGGCCTCACCCAGGTCGGCCGAGAGCACGTGAAAGATCTTCTTTATGTCAAGGCTGGAATTCAGGGCCGCGGCGAATTCGGCGAAGACGCGGGAATTGTGATTCAGCCGCTCAAACAGTCGCGCTTGTTCGATGGCCATGCCTCCCTGCTCGGCCAGGGCCGAGAGGAAGCTTATCTCGTCCTCCGAGAAATCACGAGGGGTCCCAGTATAGAGCGAAAGGACCCCGATGCCCTTGTTCTTGGCCATGACCGGCACAACGAGAATGGAACTGATCCCTTCCGCCTTCTTTTCCTCGTGGTTTTCCAGACGGGGGTCGGTTGCGGCGTCGTACACGGAAAGGTACCCACCCTCCCACAGAACTTCGTCAACAACCTTTCTGGCCTGCATCGGTCGCGCGTGCAAATAGTTTTCTGACAGACCCTTCCCGGCTACGGGTACAAAAACGTCCTTTTCCTCATCGGCCAAGAAAAGACAGGATGCCTTTCCATCCATTGTGTCGATAGCGCTCTCAACGATCAGGTCAAGGATTTCCTGCTTCCCCAGGGTCGTCCCGAATGCTCTACTTACCCTACAAAAGGCTGTCAAATATTCGCTTAACTGGGTCATATGTCGTCTCCTTGCTCCGAAGGGCTATGATTCTTTCTTGGTAATCGTTCACCGGGCTTGAAGCGGTTCTGCGCCCGGTGAGAATGGAGGGGGAGACTCATCTCCCCCTCCAAACCTCCCCCATACGTAATTCCGGGAGCTTGTACGGTTCACGGTGGACCATTACCTTTCTTGATTTGGGCGTCACTCTTTCCAGTCAGTCGTGTGCCGCAACAGGCTCCTGGTCTTCATCTCGTTGGGCGAGCCACTTCACGATCTTGGGCACGAATTCCTTTTGACACCTTGAGCTCACGTAGATACCGATATGGCCGGTCTGAAGACAAACGTCCTCTGTGTCCCGGCTGCCCACCTTGCTCGTCAGCAAATCGCAGGCCCCGGGGGGAACTAGATGGTCAAAATGGCCGTAAAAATTCAACAGGGGCATGGTTATGTTGTTCAAGTCTACTCGTTGTCCTCCCACCTCCATCTTATTCCGTATCAGCAGATTCTTCTGATAAAGATCCTTAATGAACTGTCGGAACGTTTCTCCCGGCACGTCGGGGCTGTCGAAGATCCATTTTTCCATTCGGATGAAGTTCTCTACGAAGTCCTTTTTGTCCATGTTTTCCACGAAGCCGACATACTTGTCGATCATCAGCCGCGCCGGGTTGAGGAGCAAGAATCCCAGATTCATCATATCCCCGGGCATGTTGCCGAAGGAATCTACCATCCGGTCCACATCCGTGTGCTTCATCCAGACGTGCAGGAGCCCTTGATCGGTATCAAAGTTGGTTGGGGTCACCGTGGTAATCAGATTCTTGATCTTCTCAGAGTGCAGGGCCGAGTAGATAACACAAAAAGTGCCGCCCATACAAATCCCCATCAGGTTGATCTTATCAACTCCGCACTTTTGGCGGACAAAGTCAACGATGTTGTCCATGTAACCGTTGACGTGGTCGTCGATGGTGAGAAACTTGTCTTTGCGGGTGGGATAACCCCAGTCAACCATGTACAGATCTATCCCTTCCTTGAGGAAGGTTTCCACCACGCTGCGGCCCGGCTGGAGATCAAGCATAGTCTCCCGGTTTATGAGCGCATAGACCACCAGCAGAGGTGTCTTTGACTTGGGCTCGATAACGGGTACGTAATGTTTGAGTTTGACTCTGTCTTCTTCGTACACAACCTCGTAGTCTGTGACCGCAATGGAGGTGTCGAGCGGTTCGAGCAACACGTCCGAGGCCTTCTGAGCGCGAGACTGGGCTTCTTCCGCGTCCTCGGCCAGGCCGGCCAACAGCAGATCCACGGGAATCTTGTTCTGACCCAAAAGATCACCCCCTTGTGGAAAGTCCCGGAAGAGCCCGGAATGAGTTGTCACATGTCATCGGTCTTTCCTTGATTCTGATTCTTCTTCTCAAGTGCGTTTATCCTCTTCTTCAGTAGGTAGATCTCTCGATAGAGCTCATCCATGTCTTTTTGATTCGGCAAAGGCAAGAATTGCAAGGCGTCTTGCAGCATCCCGTGTCTGGCCGTTGTGAAGTCCGATACGGCATTGAGAGTCCTGGCCAGGGTCTGGGCGTACTCAGGTGATTGGAAAAGATTCATGTAATGGCCTTCCAGAATCTTGACCCACATCTTGTAGTAGTCCTTGGAATTGGTAGGGAGGCGCCCCGCTTCGGCCATTTCGCTGAGCTTGTCTTGCTGTACCTTGAACGATTTTTCTATCGGCAGGTACAGGAGAGAGACGAATTCAGCCATGGTTGTCTGAAAGATGTTGAATTTGTCCGTGGCCTCCTGCAAACGTTCTTGATAGGATCTCGTCAGCCCCAATTGGGGGATCTTGAGAAATTGTCTGAATTCCTTGTCGTAGATCTGAGTCCACGCCCTGAATGCCTCCTGATCAAGGTTGTCAAACGAGTACGCGGCTGAGGATTCTCCGATCCTGCCGGCCCTTTCAGCCCACTCCTTTTGAAGATGAAACAGTCCGTTCCAAGCGGGCTGAATCAACTTCACAACGATATCCGGAAGACCGCTCAAGCCCTTGAAAACCCCGTCCATAGCCCCGGGTTCTCCCATGACTGTAGCCATAGCGCGCCAGGTCTTGGCCGTGGTTTCCCAAGATTCCCGGGCCCGGCCCGTGGAGGTCTTTTTGGACGAATCCGCGGACGCGGCCTTCCCAAAACCGCCCTGCCAACTTCCCAGCGCCGTCTCCCAGAATTCATTTGACGCCTTCATCCATTCCTCAAGCAAGGCTCCGGGGCCTGCTTCGCCTTGTTGGTTCTCACTCATCTGTTCACCTCATTGACAGCCATTGCCGAAAAATTGGTAGGTTAAGCCAACATACATGCCTGAAAACACAGGCACAACGAAACATAAAAGTTTTTTCCACTGTTCGGTAGTCCGTGGCTTCGCCTCGGACAGGCGCGTGAAGAGCGCGCACGCTGCGCAATAATTTGGAGGGGAGGCCCTAGCCGGGCAAGCATTTCAACGTCATGCTACCGACAGTTGTCATGTCACGTAAGCTGTCCGAGGCCCGCTCAATCGCCCCACGCGCAGTGGCTCCCCTCCAAACCACCCCATACGTAGACCCGCAAAGGGGTGGCTTTTTCCACGGGACTTTCATGCGAAGTTGCGCTCAAAGAAGTACAGTGTACAGGTGAGGGACCGAGTCTCAAAATCCCCCCTAACCCCCTTTGCCAAAGGGGGTTAGGGGGGATTTCTCCCTTCCGGCTTTGAGCCGTAGGTTCCCTCTTTGAAAGCGCATTGGTATTACTCAATCCCGGAATCGTCCTTGTCCGCGTCCTGTATCTTTTGAATCAGCGTCTTCGTCTCTTCCGATAGGACACTGTCGGCAAAAACCTCCCTCGCGATTTCAATGGCATCCGCACGGTCCCTTTTTGTGGGGAGCAGTTTGACCACCGCTTTGATTGCCCGGTCTTTGTCGATCTGCAGGATGCGGGTCTGCTCTCTCACGATCCGCAAAGCTTCGGCCGATTCCAGATGCTTCAGCCTTTCATGTGTCCGTCCGATCTGCCGCGCCTTGAGAAACACGTCCCGATCGACGGATCCGTCCGCACGAGTGATAGCCACTAAAAGCCTCACAATGCCCTGAACAAACCCTCCTTCTTCCATCCGGCTCATCCAGTGTTCTCTGTCGATCAGGTCGCGTTCTTTTTTTATCCTTGCCAGCTCCTTTTCCTCTTGCGGGCTGGGCTTCCGTTTGTCCGCTTCGGCAAAGAACCATTTTAGCCAGGGGTTGCTGTATATGGACTCGAACCAATATTTGTCGGCCTGATCACGAATTTCAGCAAGGTAGTTCAACCCGCTGACTATGCCGTCGGAGTTAATTCTCTCCACTGATTTGAAGAAATTGTCTTGCGCGGCAGGCAGGCGGTTTTCGTTCACAAACCGCGCCCAGGTTCGGACGGGCATGAGAAAGGGGTTTGTGTCGGAAAATGTTCGGATCGACACCCGCAAAGGATGGAGCTGCCTGAGCATCTCCGCGGACAATTCCGTGGTGCACATCCGTACCCACGGTCTAATGAAGGACCGGTACACGGCATCATTGCGTTCCGACATGCCGGCCACCAGGGGGAAATCCCTTTCGTCCATGATTCCGTCGTCCAGGGCCAGGATGTCCTCCATTTGCCGCTCCTCGAACTGCACCGTGTAGTCCGCGTCGGTGGCCGTCTCCCGAGAGCCTTCCTCCATTTCCTCTATGACCATTTCATAGAGACCCGGGGGGAGGGCCTCTATCACGTCGAAACTTCCGATGATCTCTTTGTGTTCCTTCCTTGCCAATTTGCCCGAGACAAAGATACCCAGGTGACCGATTGTTGTATGCTTCATGTAAACTACAACCTGCTGCCGGTACTTTATCTCGTCGACAGATTCCCACACCTTTACGATCCAATTGAAAGCCTGTTGAGGCGGCGTTATGTTGTCGCCGTCCGACGCAAACACTACCACCGGAGCCTTGATCTGTTTCAGGTCGACCGGTTTTCCGTCCAGGGTCAACCTGCCCTGCTCCAGCTTGTTTCCCACGAACAGATTCTCAGTGATGAAGTGCATCTCTTCAGCCGATAGGGCGAAGAAGCCGTTCCACCATCTTTCAAAGTTCAGGTACCGCTGTTCCTCGGTGTCTACGTTGGCGTACAGGTTATACGGTTTGGTCCACAACGTATTGGCCAGGTTGAGCAGCTCGAAGTTGAACACCAAATTCGCGCCGTCGAATTTGTCGTTGCCCAGGTCGGAGGCCAATGATGTCAACCATACTCCGCCGGTCAGTCCTCCCATGTAGCGCACGGTGTCTCTGCCCTCGATGCCCGCCCAGTAGGACAGGGGAGATCCGTTGAACACAAGTGGGCCGGTTTTGACGGACCGATTGGCGCTCAGCATGGCCAACGCCCATCCGGCCTGGCAGTTACCGATAATCGCAGGCCGTGGGGCCTTGGGATGACGCCTGACGACCTCCTCAATGAATCGAGTTTCAGCTTTTTCCACATCCGGGACTGTCTGCCCCGGCACCGGGTCGGTCTCAAACAGGACAAAATATACCGGATACCCGGCCTTCATCGCCATCCCGATTTGCGAATCCCTTTTCGAGCCGCCGATTCCCGGTCCGTGCCCGGCCCTGGGGTCGATAATGATGGCGGGCCTGAGATTAGGGTCAACGGTTGCGCCATCCGGGGGCACGATACGGGCCAGCTTGTAATTCACGGGACGGTCCAGCGTCTTACCGTCCATTATGACTTCATGGTCGAAAACCAGGACGGGCGGCTGCCCTTGTTTCAGATGCCCCAGGTAATTGTTTCCCCGTTTGCGAAGGATGTCCGTAAAGAGCGTCAACCTCTGACCCGCGTCAATCCAATACTCAAGCGCATCGGAGATCAAACTGAATCGAGGAAATAGTCCACTGCCGTCAACAAAATGAAACACATTGGCTCCTATTATCAGTTGAATGACGAGTTGTTCCAGGCGATTGGCCCGCGATTTCTTGATTCCGCCAAGTCCGGACCGGCGAACGGTCACTGCACGGTGTCTCGCAGCCGAAATTGCCGACGACCCCAATCACCGCATTGGTCCCATGTTAATGGCCTCTCGCATGTCTGCAAGCATACCTCATCCTTTTCCCCCCCGTCAATGTCAACAGTGAAATGACGGTAAGCCTTCACTCACGAGAGGGGACTTCAAGCACATCCAATGATGTGTGCTGCGCAAATTTGTTCTGCACCGGTTTTCTCCGGAAGGCCCTCACCCCAGCCCTCTCCACCATTTTGGGGGAGAGGGTTATGGTGAGGGGGTCTTCACACTTCGCTACTCCCGCACTCCAGTGCTCGATTCGCAAATCATTCTCCATCCCCACAGTACGTGACAGAAAAGCGCGGCACACTCCAATGATTCGGGAAGCTGTCGGAGGCAGGTCTTGGTAGGGGCGTAGCATGCTACGACCTCTTTGCCCCGACGTGCAATCTGACCGGCCGGCCATCATAACGGTGTCGGCATTTGGGTTCAGTTCTCCATCTTCGTTCTTCTGCATCACCCAGCCAAGCGACTTAGACGACTCGTGCCGGTTGACGCCCATGCCGGAAAGTGAGGGCCGCGCCTTGTCCGAGTGACGGCACCGACCGCCTTCCTGAAGCGCCGCGCAGTCGCGGTGCTCGTAACAGAATGTCTTTTTGCACGGGGACACGGGGATATAGAGGGATGAGCCCACTTGGTCGAAAAACGGATATATCGTGGAGAACCCATTGACACCGCGTCGAGTGGGCCCTCCATTCTCACCGGGCGCAGAACCGCTTCAAGCCCGGTGAACCATTACCAACCATTGAATAGCTCCGGTAATCATTATTGATGAAATCCGTGTCGGGTCATGATGCGCGTTAACATCTCCAATAGCCCCGTGATCAAAAGATAGATCGATTCAGCTCCGAGATTGACTTCCGCCGAGCGGTCGAAAAGAAGCGTCAGTTTGGCGTCGAACTCGTCTTCGGCCTTCCAGAAGGCGATGAGCATCGTTACCTTGGGAAGCGGAGAAACCTCAATCGCGTAATCGGCGGTTGCGAAGGCTTCTCCCGCTTTTGCTTCCGCCGACCTGGACGCAAAGATGTCCATGGCGTCGAAGAACAGATCCGGATCCTCCGCTGCGATGGCCTGCATCCTTTTTTCACAGCGATGGGAAAAGAAACGTGCCCAGTCCGCCGCATTTTTCAACTCGGCGAACGTCACCCATTCCCCGGTCAACTCCCGGCCCTGGCTGTGAACCGTGTAGTTGAGAATGGGCAGGTGTACCCAGTTGTTGATGTGACATTCGGAATGCAGATTGCCGTCCTTGTCCAACTCGAATCTCTTTCCGAGACAGCGCAAGACGAGGTGCTCGCCCGAGACCGTGGCATCCAGCCGTGGCGCGGCTTCCTTGAAGTCGATATTTGGAATCTCCCTTTTCAGTTCCTCCATGAGTTCATCCCGTCGCTCCTCCAACGTCTTTGCTAGTTGCGCAACAAAGCCGCCGAATAGACCGGCTGCCTCCGGAGCGATATGGGGGCATTGTGAGAGTTTAGCTTCGCCTTGCAGAATCATGGCTGCGAAAGCCATACAGGCCGGCAATCCGCAATCACGGCAGTTGGTCTTCGGCAGGCACTTAAGGATGTCGATTACAGACGGTTGTTGCATCGGTTGTATCGCTTTCTTAGATTGTATCTGCACTTGGCTGGAACAGGGACAGGTATTGTTCCAGGAGTCGCCTGTTCTTAGTGGGTAATGGTCCACCGGGCTTGAAGCGGTTCTGGGCCCGGTGAACCATTAAGCGCAATCACTTATCCCGATTTACCTTTCATAGTGGTTGTTCGCTCGCACACAAGCAGACCCAATCGTTGGAACATTTGCAGCTTGACCTTCTCCAGATGGAGGGCCTCTTCCATTTCCACTTCAGATGTATCGCTATCTTTGAATCGATCCGGCATGACCTGAACCGCGTACGAGTTGACCTGTGTTTTCCAGAACCAATCCGCGCTTCCGAACTGCAAATATTTGGGGTCGATCCTCGTCAGGCCTTTCAGGTCGTGAAAAAGCTTCATACCCGGCTCATCCCGTTTCAGGCAAACCGCGAGATAGGCGAGACGGTAAGTTATTGCCGCGTCTTCCCTCACGTCTTCCAAGGGTCCGATCCAATGGCGGTCCGGCTGAGTGTCGTGTACGAAATGCCCCCAGCAGCATTGAAGGCTGAAACAATAGGGAAGCGTGGCAATTCGCTCAATAAGCGGCCTTAAAGGAGTATCGATTTGACGAAGGTCAATCCTCGTTATTGCGGCTTGTCGTCTCTCCTCGAACTCGGAATCAGAAATCATGGGTTTGGCCGCGCAAAACGTCTCCATTCAGTTTCCCTTTAGCGTTTCAACATCCAGAATCATACAGGTATCGGTGTCGATCTGTCATTGCACTCTTCCCTTGAATTTGACGATTACACAGCAATTTCATATCATATCACGCTTTCGGCCGGAACGTTGTCGTCATAGGGTTTGCATTTGTCGGTCGCGGTCCAAGGCTCCGCAGGGCCCCAGTCTGCCGAAGCAAGTCGGCTCAACCTGAATGACCCTGTGTTTGCATTCTTCGATTCCGCGTGCGAATATCGTCAAACCGGAACTACCTAACATGACAGGGCAACCAGGGCAGAAACGGGAAAGCCGCCCTGGACTAGACGGAACTGCTCGGCAGATCAGGCTCTCGCGTGGTAAGTAATCTCACGGCAACGCGCGGTCTATCGCGATTGTCCAAAACGATGTCCGTTTGGGTGTCGGGTGCCACTGCTGGCTTGTCCAGCAGTGAGATTTCATTCGGACAGAACTTTTGTCAATTGCTATAATGAGTGACTCTGCCCCATTCCCGAGAATCCGCGGACCTTTCGGTCGAGGAGCATGGCTATGAAATCCGATTCCCCACTCCCCCTGGAGACTGAAGCCACGCTGGTGGTGTGCTCGGAAGATCCTTCGAGCGTTGCCGCTGAGATCGCGCGTTTGAAAGCAATGGGCGATTACACTCTGCAACCTCGTGGCCTCGCGGTTTTGCGCGACATCTATTTTCTTGAGGGCCCCCTGAAACCGGGCTTTGCGATTAGGATCAGAGACACCGGCCGTCAGGTTCTCTTGGCCTTGAAAGGACCTCCAACAAAGACCGATTGGGGCGCGATCCAAAGAATGGAGATCGAGGCCCCCTGGTCGAAAGAGGCCGTTCAAAAGATTACGGACGAAATCGGAGACGGAACAATCGCGGCGCGGTTGGCCGACTGGGATTTTGAACAAGATCCAGCGCCGGACATTATGCTGAAACTCGGGTTGCGGGCCGTACAGAGCCGTGAAACGCGCAGACAGGCACGGCACGTTCTCGTATCCAAGAAAAAATCAGTTGAAGTGATTGCCGAGCTTGCCATTGATTCCGTAACCTATCATTTTGACGGGCAGGATGTTCGACACTACGAGGTCGAAGTGGAAGAGAAAACATTCGGACGTCACGAGCAGATCAGGGATGTGTTGGATCATCTTATTACCAAATTCGGAATACGGTTGCGTGAATGGGATCAAGACAAGCTGTCAACAGGCATGGCGATCCAAGAGATTTTACGGCGCGGTGAAATGCGTGAACTGCTGACCGCGGACAATGCCATGACTCCGGCCGCGTATGACAAGCTGGACCGGTATTTCGCGACCGAACGCCTGTAGCCGCGAGCGCATCGGTAGGAGTTGCGGCGCTTCCCATAGAAGTCATCCTTGTTCGCGAAGGCGCTGGCCCCAAGTAGGGGAGGCGGAGCCTCCCGGTATGCATTCCCAGGCAGAGCCTGGGAACGAGAAGAATAGCCGTAGACCGAACGAACGGCATTCCGGGTCCCAGGGTTGCCCCACCATCCAAGAGGGCGCAGCATGCTGCGCCCCTACGCCGGGGATCCGGCGCCTTTCCGGCATTTTCATGTTTCATTGTGCCTGCTTTCCAGCCGTTGGTTAAAGCAACTGACACGGCTATGCCGTGTCAGTCCTTGGCCCGGGAGCGCCAATTCCACATGTGTGCAGCATATGATGAAGTCTTTTGGAAGGGGCCTGGGGGAACCTTTTCTACCGAG
This sequence comes from uncultured Syntrophaceae bacterium, assembly GCA_964527475.1. Lineage (GTDB taxonomy): Bacteria > Desulfobacterota > Desulfomonilia > Desulfomonilales > Desulfomonilaceae > CAZGNL01. The sequence continues at coordinate 6,576 of CAZGNL010000072.1, read as the reverse complement.
AAAAGGTTCCCCCAGATTACTCTTCAAAAGGCGAATCCGTATCAGACCGTGCGCCGCCTTGACAACCGGGGGGCACGGGAGTACACGTGTCAGCTGGAAGCCCGTTTTTGGGAGCGATCATGGTACGAAATACGTTCTGTCATATACCCGGAATCGGAGTCAAAACCGAGAAGAGCCTCTGGCGTCAGGGTCTTCACAGATGGGATGACCTCCTGGATGAGACCACCCTGGAATTGCCTCGCGTAGGCCGCGGGCTCGTGAGGACCCGGTTGCGGGAGTCCATCGAGCGCCTGGAAGAAGAGAATCCCGCGTACTTCACCAAGCTCCTTCCCACAGGCCAAACCTGGCGGATCTTTTCCGATTTCCGTGATTCCACCGCGTATCTGGACATAGAAACGACCGGCCTCGGCGGCGGCGTGGATCACATTACGACTATCGCCGTGTATGACGGAGATTCCGTTTCCTATTATGTGTACGACCGAAATCTTGACGACTTCGTGGAAGATATCTGCAAATTCAAAGTGATCGTGACGTACAACGGCAAATGTTTTGACATACCGTTTATCGAGGCATACTTCGGAATCAGAATCGATCACGCCCACATCGACTTGCGTTTCCTGCTCAAGAGCCTCGGATTCACCGGCGGCTTGAAAGGATGCGAAAAGAAGATGGGGTTGGACCGAAAAGAGCTCGACGGCGTCGATGGCTATTTGGCGGTGCTCCTCTGGGAAGACTTCCAAATGAACCGCAATGAGAAGGCCCTGGAAACCCTCCTCGCTTACAACATACTGGATGCGGCCAATCTGGAAGCCTTGATGGTCATGGCATACAATCTGAAACTCAAGGAGACACCGTTCTACGTCTCCCACAACTTGCCCGTGCCGGAGCCGCCGTACAACCCTCTTGAACCGCATATGGATATCGTAAAGAGAATCCTTGACGAAAAGTACGGTTACGGCTGAATTAGACGAACGTTCATTCCTCTAACTCGAGGCACAACGAAACACAAGAACGCCGGCAGCATGGCAAAACTACTCATAACCGGAGGCAGCGGCTTTATTGGCGGGCACTTGAGCGCGATTGCTTCATCTAGGTGGGAGGTCCATGTGACCTACCACTCGTCGCGCATTCCTGTCAAAGGGCCGGTAAAAGCGCACCGCCTGAACATAGACCGCGGTGAAAAAGTGGAAAACCTCGTTGACGAGCTTTTCCCGGACGTAATCATTCATCTCGCCGCGATCACCGACTCGGGCTACTGCGAGGAGATTCCAGAGGAGGCGTATTGGATAAACACTCTGGGTACCGACAGTCTCGCAGCCGCGGCTGATCACGTTGAAGCGCGATTCATTTATGCTTCAACTGACATGGTCTTCAAGGGTGATCGCAGCTGGTATTCTGAAAACGACGAAGCGGACCCGCTCTCAACTTATGGAGTCACCAAAGTGGCCGGCGAACAAGTGGTCCGAAAGCTCGTTTCCAACCACTGCATAGCTCGAATCGCCTTGGCCTATGGGTTCACCCTGAATTCATCGAATTGCTTTACCGAGACCATGATCCGGGAAATGAGACAGGGTCGTGCGGTTCGACTCTTCGAGGACGAATACAGGACCCCCATATATGTAGAGAACCTCTGCGACGTGCTACTTGAACTGGCCGAGCGAGATGATCTGCGGGGCATCTATCACATTGCCGGCCCCGACCGATTAAGCCGGTCCCAGTTGGGTTGGAAGGTGTGCGACCTGTTCGGATTTGACAGGGATCTCGTGGTCCCGGTGAAGGTGGATGAATTGTCGTTGCCGTACCCCCGCCCGAAAGATTGCTCCCTCAAGAATGATAAAGCCAACAGTGTCTTGAAAACCCCATTCTGGAGCGTAGAAGACGGACTGAAGCGCATGAAGGAGCATGCAGGCTGAGGCCTCATAGACCCTTTACGTGGTAGACAAGGCCTTCCTCCGGCGCGTCCTGGGTAAGGTCTATTTCAGCTACGCTGTTGGCCACCAGTCCCTGAATGATCTTTTCGGCTTTCTTCACCGAGATATCCATTTCCAGAGCCAGCCGTGTGACTGTCAATCTGTTCCCATATTTTGCAGCAACCAGGATCGCCTGATTGGATGCCTTCATCTTGGGTCGTAGCGCGGACAGCACGCCCCCGCCGATAATCATGGCAAATCCCGCCAGCAGCGATTCCGGGCCGATCAGAGAGAAGAAATAGAAAGGACTGGCGCCCATAAGAGTAGCTGTTCCCAACACAATCGAGGTCCCGCCCAGCCATTTCCGTCTACGGATCCTCTTTCGGAAACTTTCTTCGTGTCTGCGCGCCACATTTCCGATCGCGATTAGACTCTCGTTCTTCCGGCGCTCGTCAACCACTTTCTCCGATGTCACCAATTCCTCGCGTGTTACTCGAGACTCACGCTCATTCACCACAACACGAGGCAGACGTTCCTTTTCCATAACTTGTTCCTAACCAATGCTCTGAAGTCATTCACGCAAAAGAATCGATATCCCCCACGATACCATGAATCACCGAAACCTTGAAGAACGGTTGCGGGATATTCAAAGGACTCGCTTTGCCGGGGCATTCTTCCGGACGCTCATCAGTTCGCCCTGGTTTGGCGATCGAGCGGGACCCGGGGAGAAGCCGAATTCATTCCCGATTCGTCCTCTACGGATTTTCGGAAGAACCCGAAAAAGCTGCTCGGATAACTGGATTTAACGTATCGCTGCAACGTGTGCTTGTTCTGGTCGGGTGACATCATGTCCTTGCGCAGGATCTTTCCCTTTTCATCGGTGTAATACAGGTTTCCTACGACATTGTGGGGATTGGCGTCACCATGAATCGCGCGAACGCAGCCCGCGAGGACCAGGGCCTTGGCAAGATCTTTCGTGCCGATATGATGCCCCATCGCGAATACCACGTTCCCGTCAGGACGTATTCCAAAAGCGGAGCGTGTGGCTATGTACCAATGCTCCCCGGAAGTATGATTCAGTATGGGTTGACCTCGAGAATAGCCCCCGTAGTAGCCCCCATAATAACCCCCGTAACGACCGAGTACGGGGTTTTCCTCAACCAGCAGATAACCCAGGCCCAGTTCAGCGTCTTGCCTTCGGCCGTTGCTCACAATTGATTCAACGACTTTGCCGTCTTTTGCGATCAGGTGCTTCAATTGAAGTGCATCGCTGACACTTGAGATGGGGATACTGTCGTCCCACTCGATGATGTCTACCGCGCCGTCTTTGTACACCAGAAGAGTTGCCAATCCTTTGGCCAACTTCTTTATGACCTTGCCCCGATAGACCGCTCCTCCTCCGCCTGAGTGCCTGAGTTTCCAAAGCGCGTTGGTGACGGCCAGCAGATAAGGCTTCATACGCTGTTCGATCTTTGAAGAACCCAATCCCGCGCCCGGTTCCGAAGATCCAACATAGAGTTTCATGGAAACCCGTTTCATATCGAACAGGAGCATATGGGCTATGGCATTGGGAAACTTCTCACTGGGCCTATAACTCATCTTGTAAACAACCGGCCAATCGTCCCGCGTTTTGGGCATGTTCTTCCACTGCCAAATGCCTTCCCCCGGCAACTCGGGGGTCACATACAGAGGTGGAATACTTTTCAGAGGCAAGATTTGAAAAGCGTCTCGGGAATAGGGTCTCGGGAATCCGATCGAGTGTTTTGCCTGCGGAAGACCCGCGCCGACCACATGAGCCGGAGGCATGGGCCCAAGTATGGTGTGGTGCGAGGGAGGCGGGTCCACGGTTTCCTTGCCCGCGCCTCCGGAGGGTACCGGAGTTCCTTTGGCGCCCGGAGGTTCCAGCGGTAAGTCAACACCCCTTGAATGCTCTTCCGACCCTGAGGGAGCGGCCCCCTCGCCCGGGCCGACTTCCCGGGGGGAACGGGATTCAGCATGAGAAGGGGTCTTCTCAGGAAGGACGATCTTGCCGCCCCAAAGTAACGGCTCCCAGATCGGAGACGGATAGTCCTCACCTTTTGTGGAATAGGTGATTTTGCCCCCCCAGAGCAGCGGTTCCCATTTTTGAGGATAGAATCCGAACGAGTCCGTTGACGCGCCCAACAAAACGAATGCCGCAAGTATTCCCGCGAGTGTCAAGACCAATACTCGACCGCTCGGGCCGGAATCCAACGTGCCGGCCTTCCGACCATCCGATCTACAGCCATCGACATAGATAAGATTGAACAGAGGAGATCTCCTACCAATTCCCCACATGGCTTATATTACCTTCCGACAAATAGCCCTGATTGCCATAAGGCCTGACTATTAAAGAACAAATCCCAGAGTGGTGGAACCCGAAACTGAACCATCATAGGCCCAAAACAGGCCGTCACAAAAAGCGTTCCGCGTGGACGCAACCTCACGGTCTGCGAAACAACAATCCTAAAGCTAATATTTATCAAGCGTTCAGGCGGTTGTCAAGATCCTGAGCTCGGAATTTCCCCAAGAATTAGCGCGAGGAAACACGGTCAGAAAAAGACCCGTACACAAACCGTATTGACAAAAAAACTTGGGAACTTCAGGACCGAATCTTGGAGATCCTTGGACTGACAAAAGACGAAAAAGCCGTTTTAGGGTAAGGACACATGTGGTATAAGTGATTGAACATCCAACGGAAAGACGCTTGTCTTTTAATAAGTAGGAAACTCGGGCTAGTCAATCTCGCCCCAACGAGCCAGTTAGCACACCGTCCAACTCGAACGCGTTGGATTGGCTTGATTTGATTGATTGTCGCCGGCGGATGGTGTAGTTCCGCCCTATTTCACGTCACAGTGAGAGGCTGCGATGACGACTGAAGAGGCAATAATGTTAGTTGAGAAGGCTGCGCGACCTTATAGGGGTCATGTCGGTGTCGGGGTCTGTCGGGGTCATGTCGGGGTCAGGCTTGACATATATGTATTTGTGCCAGGTCTTCTCTTACCCTCTCAAGTTCTGCCGCAAGACGGGGATTCGTTTCCGCACGTTTGCGCAGACGATTGATCGCTTGACTCCTTCCTCCAACAGATCGTAGAAACGAATCCGGTCCGGCTCGTCAAAGAAAATATCCTGGCCAACGTTCCAACGTAGCATCACATGATAGACAGCGCCCGGATAGTGAATGCGTGCTCTCCGTGCCATTCTTGGCAGTTTGCACCGTCAAATCCATATATGTCAAGCCTGACCCCAACCTGAAATTAGACAGTACAATGTGAAATTCTACACCCGATGAGAGTCTTCATTGTCCTACCCCGGTCGTGCATGGCGATTGTGGATTGGGCAAGGGTATCACGGTTTCCGTTTCCGTGGCAGGTCTTGGGTCAGTTTGCTCACATGCTTTCCGGATCTAACTCTAACTTTACCTGTACGTTTTTCAAGTAATAGAGTCTCTTTTCTACTTCCTCTTTCTCCCACCGGCTTAGATCCTCACCGGGGCTGAATGCTCTGATCATAAGCCGAGTCGCCTCCACCATAAATGTGGCAGCATACCAGGCGTAATTTGTCAGGGGACCCGGATGTCTCAGTTGACAAAAAAATGGATTACCTTTGATAGTGGCGAGATACCGAGTGGCATCCGTAGCGTGCATGGTCGATGACCATTTTCGGTACAGAAGGTTGTAGAGTTCTGCTCTATCTAGATGAATGGCGAGTTCACACAGATCGTGTGGCCCATTGAACAGAGAATACCAGTTTGGACTCTTGTGCTTTTGCCGCTGGTATTCTGCTTCTATGGTGGGTAGTTCTTTGTTGAGAATCGCTTTCAAGTTGGCAGCCTTCTGTGATGGGTCAAAATCCGGAGCCTCAATACCTCCCTCTCTTTCCAAGGTTGTTTTGAGCCCTTTCCGGCGCTGAGTACTGGGATCACGCAATTCGTAGGTTTCGATCCTTTTATGGACATATGAGCAAAGCCACGAGAGGGAGCGTCTTTTGTAGTCTTCCTTGAGCATGAACTCCAGAAAAAGCAATGCCTCTAGGTTACTGCGAAGAAGAGGAACTGCGGGGCCTGAGCAACCGTTCGCAATCAAGACTTCTATACCGTCAGTCATCTCGATGATATGCTGGTAAAGCAGAATGGGTGCTAGATTCTGTCCAACGTCCTTCTCGTCTGAATCATCTGAACGTCCTATGGAAACCTGACATCGCTGGAAAACCATAGTTGCGTGATTGACTACTTCTTGCAGGAGCGGGCTCGCCTTCTCGATAATGGGCCGTGCTGATTCCTTGGCCATATCCCGACTCAAGAGCTCCTCAAAGGGTGATGTTGCCATTAGATTAATCCTTCGCTCATTGTATCGGGAATTATTCCGCTATCTCACAAATGCCCTTGGTTTTCGGCCGAAATCCGGCCGTCCGATGGATTTCAGCCGCCGAATCGGGTCCGTCGCGCTTCTGATAATGGTCCGACCACCCCAATTCCCACATTTGTGCCTGATCAAAGGCTCTTTTCCCATAATTTGACCGTACCACACCCTTCCCGCCTGAGTCAACGGCGATCTTGATCGCGTGCCTTCACCCAAATACGGTCCGATAGTGATGGGCCAAAGGGAACGCTGCAGCTCTGACGGGCGAGTTTTTTTGCGCGTTAGAA